>DUVO01000153.1 GCA_012841005.1 Bacillota bacterium
ACGACACAAAGTACCTTTACCAACCCCCGAAGGCCCCGAAACCACCAGTAAAAGACCCTTGGTCATTCCCTTCCTTCCCTTCCCAGCGTTTGCCTCAAAGGATTAGACGTGTTCTTCTTCACCACTGTCCCGGTTGGCGAGCCGGTTGGCTACTGTCTCAGGTTGAACTGCCGATAAAATCACATGATCGCTATCGGTTATGATCACCGCCCTGGTTCTGCGCCCATAAGTAGCATCTACCAGTATGCCCCTGTCACGGGCTTCCTGGATTATCCTTTTAATAGGGGCTGATTCCGGACTGACGATGGCGATGATCCGGTTCGCTGAGACAATATTACCAAAACCAATATTGATCAATTTTATCTCCATTCCTTTGTCCCCCTTTCTTTATGAGTCTGCACCCACCTATTCTACTCTACATTCTGAACCTGTTCCCTAATTTTTTCCAACTCACTCTTGATCTCTACCACCGCCCGGGCGATGGCAGTGTCGCCGGCTTTGGAACCAATGGTATTGATTTCCCGGTACATTTCCTGGAGTATAAAATCCAGTTTACGCCCAATAGCCCCCTCTTCTGCCAGGGTATTCCGGAACAAATCAATATGGCTGAACATCCGTACCAATTCCTCGTTGATATTGGCTTTCTCGGCAAAATAGGCTACTTCAGTGAGTAACCGCCCTTCCTCAACTTCTCCCGCTAAAAGTTTTGCCATCCTTTGTTTGAGCCCATTCCGGTATTCTATGACCACCTGGGGCGCCCTTTCTTTAACATCCTTAATAACCTGCTCAATTTTTGCAATTCTATGTATTATGTCCCGCTGTAATTTTTCACCCTCTGCTGCCCGCATAGAAACCAAATCTTTGAGAGCAGCAGTCAGGGCCGTTGCCAGTGCCTGCTGGGAATTTTCCTGATCTGGTTCCTTTTCTTCCACAAACAGGACATCGGGACACTCTGCAATTGCCTTTATATCTACGTCCAGGCCCAGTCCGAGGAAATTGGACAATTCTTTCAATGCATTATAATATGCCAAGGCCAAATCCCTGTCAACCCTGACTTCCCTGGCCTTGCCCCTTTCCCCCAGGGTGCAGACACTCACCTCTACCCGCCCCCTGATTATATACTTTTGCACTGTGTCGCGAATCTGCTCTTGCAAATAGCTGTACTGTTTGGGAATTTTTATTGAACACTCACAATAGCGGTGGTTCAAGGACCGGACCTCGACCTGAAAGTGTTCTCCTTCGCAGCTCCCTTCGCCACGACCATATCCTGTCATACTGCGCATTTTTCCCTCTCACCCCATTATTGCCACTGAATAAGCATTTTAGCCCTACCCATTGTTATTCTCCTCCAGACTTGCAATTCCTGCTTATTACGGGCAAAATTAAGTTATTGCGACCTCGCTGGCTAAAAGTCCTCTGTACCATAGTGGGTAAGAAAACAATGGCCAGAACAACGCCCCAGTGGGACCACACTAAGGGGACGGTCTGAAAGACTGTCCTCAGGGCAGGAATATATAAAACCGACAACTGTAGCAAAATGGAGACAAGGACAGCGCCAACAAGATAAAGATTACCGCCAATCTTGACCTGCGCCATTGCCTCCGAACGGCACTCAAATACATAAACAAGCTGCAGCATTACCAGGGTGGTAAAGGCCATCGTACGGGCGAAAAAAAGATCTCCTCCCCCGATGTGCACAGCCACTAAAAAGGCTAAAAGGGTACAAAGGCTTATCTGAAAACCCCTCCCCACGATCTGCCCGGTCAAACCCCGGGAAAATACACTTTCATTTGGCTGCCGCGGAGCCCTTTCCATGATTCCCGGCTCCGGCGGTTCAACTCCCAGGGCCAAGGCCGGCAAACCATCGGTAACCAGGTTGATCCAAAGAATTTGCAGCGGCAGCAGGGGGAGGGGGAAGCGTAAAAGGGCCGCAAAGAACATAGTCATTACCTCGCCAATATTGCATCCCAGCAAATAACGAATAAACTTCCGGATATTATCATAAATATTCCTTCCTTCCTCCACCGCGGCAACAATTGTGGAAAAATTATCGTCCTGAATAACCATAGCCGAAGCTTCTTTGGTCACATCGGTGCCGCTCAGACCCATGGCGACACCGATATCTGCCTCTTTTACGGCAGGGGCATCGTTTACCCCATCACCGGTCATGGCCACAATATGGCCTTGTTTTTTTAAGGCCCTTACAATCCGCAGTTTGTGCCGGGGTGAGACCCTGGCAAAAACGGCCACTCCATTTACTATCCTTTCCAGTTCCTGCTGGCAGATACCATCCAATTGATCCCCGGTTAAAACCCTGCTTGCGGGCGTCAAAAGGCCCACTTG
>DUVO01000283.1 GCA_012841005.1 Bacillota bacterium
TCTATCACCACCACCTTATTGGTCCGCTCCAGTAAGGCAGGTACAGCCACCAGGGAAGGTTTGTGGGTATCGAGGACCACCAGCAATGTCCCGCCGGTTACCACCCGCAGGGCCTCCACTTCGTTGATGAATACCCCCCGGAAGTCCTCCTGCTCCGCAAGGTAGGCCACCATTTTCTCTACCGCCGGGTTGATATCTTCCAGAACAATAAAAACCTGTTTGCCCAGGGTGCGGGCCGCCCGGACCATCCCGGCCGCCGCTCCTATACTGTCCAAATCGGCAACCCGGTGGCCCATGACCAGGACTTGGGCCGCCTGTTCCATAAGTTCCCGCAGGGCATGGGCAATGACCCTGGCCTTGACCTGGGTCCGTTTTTCCATGGCCTTGGTTTTCCCCCCGAAGAAGTGGAACCGCTCCGGATCCCTGATAACCACCTGATCGCCGCCCCGGCCCAGGGCCAGGTCCAAACCGGCCCGGGCAAAGGAACCCAGTTCCTGCAGGTTGGAAGAACCGACCCCAAAACCACAGCTTAATGTGACGGGGAGTTTATTGCCCATCTTAATCTCCTTGACCCGGTCCAGGACCGGAAACCGTTCTTCCCGGCTGGCAGTCAATTGTTCCCGGTTGAAAAGAACCAGGTACCGGTCCGGGTTGTATTTCTGCAAAAAACCCTTTTTCTCCGCCGCCCAATCTGCCATCACCCGGTCAACGGCTGCCGCCAGCAGGGGCCGCTCCTCGGGGGCCACGGTCTGGAGCACCTCTTCATAGTTGTCCACCTGGATAAGGCCCACACAGGGTGCCTCTTGATCCTGCCGGGCCAGGAGTTTTTCCACCCGGGTTATTTCCTGCACAAAGAGGACGTGGTTATTCCCTCTTCCCTTCCGGGTATGGACCCGGTGCAGGTAGAGGTCAAACCAGCGTTCTTCTTGCTTGAGCCGCATTTGTTCCCTATCCATTTTGATTTCGGGAAAAAGGCCAGTGATCCTTTCTCCAATTATCTCCAAGCCCGGAAACATATCCACCAGCCGGGAATTGCACCAGCGGATGATCCCCTGGCTATCCAGGACCGCCAGACCCCAGGGAAGGTTATAAATTATGTCATGGGCCGTTTTTTCCACCTGCATGGCCAGGGACCGGAGGTATTCCTCCAGGGTCACCCGGCGCCGGCGGGCCGTCTCCCAGCTGTAATAATACAGGCTGCCCAGGACTATAAAACCCAAAAGGGCCATCCGCCAATTGTAGTAACTTAATAAAAGGACCAGTACGAGGATAACACCGAGGAATAAACGCTGGTCCGGGGACAGCATTACCCGGTATTTTTTCATCCACTTAGAACCTCCCGGAAGATACCGGATTCAAAGCCTGCGCAAATCAAAGGCAATATCAATAATGCCCAGAAGGGTAACCAACTGCAAAAAAATGGGATTTAAAATAATGATACCGCTGGCCAGAATAATTAAAGTTTTTGGCAAGGAGTAACGCCGCAGCAGGTGATGCACCACCGTCAACCCCGCCAGGGCCAGGACGAGATTAAAAA
>DUVO01000278.1 GCA_012841005.1 Bacillota bacterium
TAAACCGCTCCTGGCCTCGTCAACTGTTCGAGAACCCCGGATCAGGGCAATGACGGCATCCAGGTGATCTAAGGCTATGCGCAGTCCTTCCAGGATATGGGCCCGGGCTTCGGCCTTTTTCAGTTCATACCTGGTGCGGCGAGTTATAATCTCCTTCTGGTGCTCTAAATAGTGGGACAGCAGCTGCTTCAGATTTAATACCATGGGTGTACCATCAACCAGGGCCAGCATTATAATTCCGAAGCTGTCCTGCATCTGGGTATGCTTGTAAAGGCGATTGAGGATTATGTTGGGGTCTACATCCCGCCGCAGTTCAATTACGACCCTGATCCCATTCCGGTCGGTTTCATCACGCAGGTCGGTAATTCCATCGAGTTTTTTCTCCCGTACCAGTTCGGCAATTCTTTCAATCATCCTGGCTTTATTAACCTGATAGGGAATCTCTGTCACTATAATCTGGGATTTGCCGTTTTTGAGTCTTTCGATCTGGGTTTTGGCCCGTATCTTTATTGTTCCCCGTCCCGTTTCGTAGGCAGCTTTGATACCATCCCGGCCCAAGATCAGACCACCGGTAGGAAAATCAGGACCCCTGATGACAAGCATCAATTCCTTGATGGTTGCTTCCGGATTATCGATGAGGAGCACCAGGCCGTCGATAACCTCCCCCAGGTTATGGGGCGGAATATTGGTGGCCATGCCAACGGCAATACCGGCAGAACCGTTCACCAGCAGGTTGGGAAACCGGGCCGGCAGCACCTGGGGTTCTTCCAGGCTCTCGTCAAAGTTGGGGGTGAAATCAACGGTCTCCTTATCTATTCCGGCCAATAGTTCGGTCGCAATCTTGGATAATTTGATCTCGGTGTAACGCATGGCCGCAGCACTATCCCCATCTACAGAGCCAAAGTTTCCATGGCCGTCGATCAGGGGATAGCGGATGGCAAAATCCTGGGCCATCCTTACAATGGTATCATAAACAGCAGCATCGCCGTGGGGGTGGTACTTACCCAGTACTTCCCCCACAACCCGGGCCGATTTTTTATGGGGTTTGTCGGGGGTAATACCCAATTCGTGCATGGCAAAGAGAATCCGCCGGTGCACCGGCTTCAATCCATCCCGCACATCCGGCAGGGCCCTTCCCACGATCACACTCATGGCATATTCCAGGTACGATTTTTTCATTTCTTCTTCAATGTTAACGGGAACTATCTTCCCATGGCGATACTCCTCCACTTTTTTCCCTTCCTTTCTGGACCGGCACTCTGTCTAAATTCCCCCCACATTACCCTGTATTTAATGCGGGATACCAATTTACCCTTGTTTGAGGAATAGATCACAGATGATAGCGGGTATTCCGATCCCCTTTATCCCCCCACCTGGCCTGCACTCCTTTGAGAAGGCCGATATAATCAAAGTCACCTGCCGCTTTGGCGGCAAAAAGCCCGATATCGTCTCCCGGCCCGATGCCAACCCGCCGCAGGTGGTAGGAACTAATCCTGGAGCTGCGGTTGTCGGAATTATAAACAGTCGTAACGGCCCCCTGAAAATATTCTTGCACCAGGGTACAGCCCGGGCGAGAGAAATCAAAGGGTTGTCCCCAGGGATAGGCCAAAATCCTCGGGCTATACCCCAGTTTTTCCTGGATGATCCCAATATTGGCAGCAAACTCCCTTTTCAATACCTGCTCCTTGACTCCAGAAATCTGAATATGGGAATGGGTATGAGCCCCCACCTCCACCAGGGGGTGCATCTCCTTTAATTCCGGCCAGGTTAAAGGCTCTAAATCCGAGTAGAGGCCGGCCTTCCTGCCAAAGGTCAGGTAATCATCAGACCCAATAAAACCAGTTACAACAAAAATAGTGGCCGGACAGGAGAATTCCTTCAGTATGGGAAAGGCAAAACGGTAATTGTCCCGGTAACCGTCGTCAAAGGTTACTGCCGCCGTACCCGGAGTGAGGCAATTATTTATTTTGGCCTCCAAGTACTCCCGGAGGGA
>DUVO01000121.1 GCA_012841005.1 Bacillota bacterium
ATTCCTTATAGGAAGGCTGAAAGCCAGTAGTATGCGTTCCCTCTTATATCTTTGAGCAGAGTTTCAATTCCTTATAGGAAGGCTGAAAGCATTAAATTCGGTCTATGAACTGGAACAACATGGAGTGTTTCAATTCCTTATAGGAAGGCTGAAAGCTCGTTTCACCTCAATTATAATCGAAGTTCTTTATTTTTGTAAAGGGCTGGAAAGGAGCTCAAGAAAAAGTACAATTTCTGCTGGGTGGCAATAAGCTTGGGGATTTTGCTGGAAAAAAAATTGTCGTCGATCCCCGGGGGTTTTTGCATTACCGGGGGTCGACGACAATTCTGCAGCTTATTTTTTAGTGCATCAGTATTCCGCCGGAGACGTCTATGGTGGCGCCGGTAATGTAGGAGGCCGGTTCCGAGACGAGGAAGACAGCAACGGCCGCTACTTCTTCCGGGGTTGCTATCCGACCCAGGGGAATCCGATCCAGGTATTTTTGCCGGTTCTTTTCCAAGGCCGGTCTGATGAGATCTGTTTCTACTATTCCCGGAGCCAGGGTATTCACATTAATACCAGCCCGGGCCACTTCCCTGGCCAGGGAGCGGGAAAAGGTGACCAGGCCGGCCTTGCTGGCGGCATAATCGGCATGACCGGTGGTGGAACCGCGGAAGGCTGCCTGGGAGGTTATATTGAGGATCTTGCCTCCCACTCCCCTTTGGAGAAGGTGTTTGACCATTTCCCGGCATAAGAGAAAGGGTGCAGTGAGGTTGACATCGATGGTCCGCCGCCACTGATCTTCTTCCATGTCCTTAACCCAGGCCGTGGGCCAGATTCCGGCATTATTGACCAGGATATCGAGCAGGCCAAAGGCTTCGATGGCCCGGGGCATCACCGTCCGCACCGCTTCCCTGTCGGTCAGGTCCGCCTGCAGGCTCACCGCCCCGGTGCCCAGACCTTGAATCTTCTCCACCACTTCCGCCGCAGCCTGCCGGTTGCGCCCGAAGTGGACAATTACCTTGGCTCCTTCGGCAGCCAGACCGAGACAGATGGCCCGTCCCAATCCCCGGGAACCTCCGGTAACTAAAGCCACCTTATCCTTTAAGCCCAAATCCATGAGGATCCCTCCTTCAAACAGGTACTCTACTTAACAGTTTTCGCCCTCCGGGTAATTTTATCCTTCGCAGCTGCGAAGATATGAAAAACCGCAGGAAAAACAAGGTCGCAAATCAGGCGGCCAGTTTGGTAATTTCTACAGTAATCTTACAGCAAGTTCCTTTATATGAAATAATTGCCGATATGCTTGACTTAATTTGGTAATTCTGGTACACTTTACTTGCAGAACCTTGTCGAAAAAAGTAGGGGGAGGAGAACAATGCTCAAATCAACCGGGATCGTCCGTAAAGTTGATGAATTAGGTCGAGTAGTTATCCCCATCGAGCTGCGGCGGACCCTTTCTATTGAAGAAAAGGATGCCCTGGAAATCTACGTCGATGCCGATAAAATTATCCTCAAGAAGTATGAACCGGCCTGCGTATTCTGCGGCAATGCCGACGATGTGGTAACCTTCCGGGGTAAAAACATCTGCCGCCACTGTCTCGAAGCCATGCGGGAGCAGGCAGGATAAACAATTTCTACAGCGGGGTTTTGCTGGGTACCCGTCTTTTTGTGCGGGTGCCCTATTTTATTTTTTTAACAGGGCAGCATAGAGGGCGTTTTTGGGCAGGCCCCTTTCCCGGGCCGCTATCCTGATGGCTTCTTTTTTTTCGAGCCCCAGGGCCACCAGCTCCTGAACCAGTTCTACCCCTTCCTGGAGCCAGCCGGGGGTAAGATCTCCTTCACCGTCGGCCGGTGCGCCGGACAAAACGAGGCAGAATTCGCCCCGGGGACTTTGCTGCCGGAAGTGCTCCAGGTGCTGGCTGATGGAGCCCCGGCGAATTTCTTCATGTTGTTTGGTCAATTCCCTGGCTACCACCAGCCACCGGTCCCCGGCGATCTTTTTCAGGTCGGCGAGGGTTTCCAGCAACCGGTGGGGGGCTTCATAAAAGACCGTTGTCCGCCCTTCGGCCGCCAGGGTGTTGAAGAAAGCTTCCCTTTCCCGGCCCTTGCGGGGAGGAAAACCGGCAAAGACGAAGCTCTCGGTGGGTAAACCCGACACGACCAGGGCCGTAATCAGGGCCGTGGGCCCCGGCAAGGCCACAAGGGGGATGCCGCAAGCGACGGCTTCCTGCACCAGTTCGGTGCCGGGATCGGCAATACCGGGCATACCGGCATCGGAGACCAGGGCGATGTTTTCCCCTGCCTGGAGACGCCGGAGAAGCTCCTGCCCCCGGACCTTGCGGTTGTGTTCATGGTAGCTCACCAGGGGGGTGGTTATATTATAATGGTTCAGGAGTTTTTTGGTCCGCCGGGTGTCCTCGGCCGCAATCAGATGAACTTCCTGCAGCACCCGTATTACCCGCAGGGTAATATCCTCCAGGTTGCCGATGGGTGTTGCGCAGAGGTACAGGGTTCCGGGACCAGCTGTGGCTGAAGGCATGGCTCAACCCTCCTCCCCGCTCCCTTTTTCATTATAGATATCCATTATCTCCCGGGAATAATTTCCCTCCCGGTCATAAATGACCAGGGGCGGCAGGATATTCAGGTGGGGACGGGCCCCCTTGACCCCGAGGACCAGTACCATTGTGGGCCCCTGATCAGAGGACGGCTGGACAAAGCGCAGGGTTTTGGGTTCCAGGTCTTCAGCCCGCATGGCAGTCAAGAGATCAACCAGCCGGCCCGAACGATAGATCAGGGCCAGCCTGCCCCGGTGCCGCAGCATCCGGGCCCCGGTCCGGAGGACATCGGCTAAGGTGCACTTGAGCTCATGGCGGGCAATGGCCACCTCAAGGCGCAGGTTAAGCCTCCCGCCGGCGGCCAGATAGGGGGGATTGCTGACCACCAGATCGTAACTCCCCGGGACCAGGGCCTCCGGCGGGGAACAGAAGTCCCCCTCTATGATGGTAATGAGATCTGTCAGGCCATTTAAGGCCACGCTCCTCCTGGCCATGTCCACCAGGCGGGGCTGAATTTCCAGGCCGTGGATCAGCCCGGGCTCCCGCTTCCCCGCCAAAAGAAGGGGAATCACGCCGTTTCCCGTCCCCAGATCCAGGACCTTATCTCCTTTGCGGACCGGGGCAAAATCGGCCAGGAGAACGGAGTCGATCCCAAAGCGAAAAGTGTCACTGCTTTGGATTATTTTCAGATTACACCGCTGCAGGTCTTCCAGCTGTTCCGTGGGACCCAAGGTAATCCCGTTACCCCGGCAATTTTGCACCTTTTTCCCCCCTATTTTTCCGGCTCCCGCTTGTTCAGGAGGGCAATGCAAAAAAGGCATTCACCGCCATCCTGCCGCGGGGTACCGAAATGAACATTACAAATATGGTACCCCTCCTGGTAGAGACGGGCCAAATTGTCGTACCCTTCACCGGGGAGGGCACCCCTTTTGGCAGCTGCCCCGCCGCGGGCGGTAAAAGGAGGAGTCTTATCTTCGCCTCCCCCCCTGGCCAGGGTGCGCAGTTCCCTGACTTCATCCCTGAGGGCTTCTAAGTATTTTTCCAGGCGGGCCAAACGCGCCTCCAACTCGGTCAATCTGCCACCCTCCCGTCGTGTCTCTATCCCGGCGGCATTTCCCTGCCGCCTCATCCGGCTGCCGCCGGCAAAGGACAAAAACCACCTTCCCCGTCCTTTGGGGGCCCCTTACGAAAAGGGGGAGACACCCGTCTCCCCCAAGCTGCGTCAACTATTGGGCTCCCGCCAGGGCATCCCCCACCGCCTCTATGATACCCCTGCTGGTGAAGGAGGCTCCCGTTACCACGTCTACCTCCACCTGTTGTTCCTCGATGATCCGTTCAGGAATCTTGGCGATAGCAGCATCACTGACCCCGGGGGAATCGCTATGGCTCAGTACCTTGATCTCGGTGATCTTGCCACCTGCCACCGTTACCTCCACTTCCAGGGGACCGCTAAAGCCCATCCCGCTGCCGGTGTAGGTGCCATCGGGCAGGGAACTGAGATCGGCTCCTCCGCCGCCTTCGGCCGGGGCGGCAAACTCCTGGAGGGCATTAATTACCGCCTCGATAATACCCTGGCTGGAGAAGGTGGCACCGCTCACAGTGTCGACCTCGACCCGCTGTTCTTCCACCATCCGTTGGGGGATACGTTCAATGGCTGCATCGGAAATACCTGCAGTATCGTGATTCTCAACAATCCTGACTTCCACCAAACGGCCGTCCTTGACTTCCACTTCCACCCGGGTCTTCCCGCCGAATCCCTGGGCTTCACCCTGGTAGGTTCCATTGGGTACCCGGCTGATATCAATACCCGGCCTCCCGGCCCCCAGGAATTCATTATTGATTTCACCGGCAATCAGTTTAACCCCGCCGGCCACCGAACGGGAGGAAATGGTAGCCCCGGTAATGGCGTCCAGATCCTGGCCGATGGCCAGTTGATCATTCACATTCCTACCGGCAAACTGGGAGACAAACCAGTCTTCGGTTATCCTGGCCCCCAGGCCGGGGGTCTCGGAATGTTCCAGAATTTGCAATCCGGTAATTTTTCCACTCTGCTCAACACCGAGCATCATCCGGATATCACCGCCGTAACCCCCCTGGGTAAAGAGGGCGACGGCACCCACCTCTTCCTGCCCCTTGTAGCCTCTGTAGTAGACCTTGTTTTCCTCTTCTCCTTCTCCCTGGGGTTCGAAGCGGTCGGCCGCAGGAAGTAGTTCCTGCAGGCTTCTTTCCAGGGCCTGGGCTTCCCGCTCTTCAATGATGGGGCGGGTTTGGGCATAGGTCACGGCCAGGGCTGCACCGGTTATGGCGCATATCACCATTAGAATTAGGCTAAGGCGAACTGCTTCACGCACATCCATCTCCTCCTAAGCGGCAGTCTATTGCTCTATTACTTTATCAGTGCATGAACCAATGTAGTATTCTCCTTTGCTCCCCAAACTCCTCCTCCACCCGGCAAATAATCTATTTTTCCACCTGAATTTCTTCTACGGGAAATTCCAGGGGTACCCCCCCTTCATGGAGCTTTACCGTGACGGTGTTCTTGAGGACATTCACTTCAGTTATCTTACCCCGCCCTTCGGGGGTTATAACCCGGCTGCCTTCCTTGGGGAGGGCCGCCCGGGCTTCTTCATAGACTTCCGATTCATATTTCAGGCAGCACATCAAACGGCCGCAGAGCCCCGATATCTTGGCCGGGTTGAGGGAGAGGTTTTGCTCCTTTGCCATCCGGATGGATACCGGTTCAAATTCACCCTGGAAGGTCCGGCAGCAGAGGACCCGGCCGCAGGGGCCCAGGCCCCCCAGCATCTTGGCCTCATCCCGGACCCCAATCTGGCGGAGTTCAATACGGGTCCGGAAGACGGCCGCCAGATCCCGGACCAGCTCCCGGAAGTCAACCCGCCCGTCGGCCGTGAAATAGAAGATTATTTTATTATTATCAAAACTATATTCCACATCTATGAGCTTCATGGGCAATTTATGGGCACCAATTTTCTCCAGGCAGATCTCGAAGGCTTCCTTCTCCCTTTTCCGGTTCAGGGCAACCTGTTTTTGATCTTCCGGGGTGGCCAGCCGGACCACCGGCTTTAAGGGACTCACAATTTCCCCTTCGTCCACTTCCCTGTTGCCCACCACTACTTCCCCATACTCCAGGCCCCGGGCCGTTTCCACAATTACATCCTGGCCCGGCTGCAAAACCAAATCTCCCGGATCAAAGTAGTAAATTTTACCCGCCGGTTTAAATCTAATTCCCACGACTTTCGCCATATATATCACCTCCTCCGTGCCGCCAAAGGGCGATCGGGCAAAAGCCTGCCCAGGAGAACATCCAGGACAAGCCGGGTATTTGCATTCCCCGCCAGCAGCCCCTGGGCTTCCCTGAGGGCCTCCAGGGCGGCAATCAACCTCCGAGTAGAATAACCCTGCTCCCTTTCTGCAAGAAGTGCAACCTGATCCTGGTTGAAGAGAAGCTCCCTTTCACCGGTCAGCTTCAAGACCAGCAGATCCCGGAACCAAAGACGGAGCTGCTCCAAAACCTGGGGAAGTTCCTGGGCCTTTTCCAATTCCCCTCCCTCCAGCCACCGGGCGGCCTGGTCCCCATCCCACAGGAGGGACACCAAATCTAAAACCTGCCGCCGGAGGGACCCGGCCTCATCTGAAGAGGCCAGTTCCCGGGCCTTCTCCCACGAGCCTCCCGCCAGGACCGCCAGCACCCCTGCCCTTTCCCGGGTCAGGCCTAATTCTCTCTGCAGTTTGTCCCTGATCAGGGCGGGGGACAGTGGGTAAAAGGGCACAACCTGGCAGCGGGAGATTATGGTGGGCAGGAGGCCGGCCTGCTGGGAAGTGAGTAAAAGGAAAAGGGCGTAGAGGGGCGGTTCTTCCAGCAGGCGCAGGAAACTGTTGGCCGCCTGTTCCGTCATCTTGTGGGCTTCGGTAATAATATATACCTTCCGGCGCCCCTCCAGGGGCCGGTAATAGGCTTCCTGCCTGAGGGCCCGGATCTGGTCGATTTTGATGCTGTTCCCGGCCGGAGCCACCCGCTGCACATCGGGATAACTGCCGGCGGCAATACGGCGGCAGGTGGAGCAGGTGCCGCAAGGGTCGGGAGAACTGGCCGGGCAATTTAAGGCCTGGGCCAGGGCAAGGGCCGTTTTTTCCTTACCGACCCCCTCGGGGCCGGCAAAGAGATAGGCATGGCCTATTCTCCCCCGGCCTAGGCTTCTCTGCAGGCAGTTGACGGCCAGGTCCTGTCCCAGGATATCAGCAAAGGGCATGGTTCTACCCCCTAAATCCGAATAAACTGCTCCACATCAATTACAAATACGGCCGCCCCGCCTACAGTTACCTGAACGGGAAAGGGAACGAAGGATTCCGCCGTTCCCCCCAGGGGCGGTACGGGAGTAACAGTCTTTTGCCGGTGCCGGCAAATTTCTTTTATTATGCCCATAACGGTATCAACCTGATTATCCTCTATTCCCACCAATAGGGTGGTGTTACCCGCCTGCAGAAACCCCCCCGTACTGGCCAGCTTCGTTACCCGGTAATTCCCCTTAATCAGCGCCTCCAGCAGGGGAGGGGCATCCTGATCCTGGACCACCGTAAGGAGCAATTTCACCCCGGAACACCTCCCCAAAATTCTACAGGATCCTGGTGATATGTTCCAGTACCTGCCGGTGTACCTCCTCAATGGAGTGCCGGGCAGGTATCAACTTGATCCGGTCCCTGTTTTCCCGGGCCAAGGCCAGATAACCTTCCCGCACCCGGGTATAGAAGGCCCCGTTCTCCGCCTCCAGCCGGTCCCGGGCCGGCCTCCCCTGCCGGTTGAGGCGCTCTTCCCTTAAGGCCGGTTCCAGATCCAGGAGGATGGTCAGCCGGGGCAGTAACCCACCGGTAGCAAGCCGGTTAATTTCCTCGACAAAGTCCCGGGGAAGTCCCCGGCCATAGGCCTGATAGGCAATGCTGGAATCGACGAACCGGTCGCAGACCACCAGGCGGCCCTGGGCCAGGGCCGGCCTGATCACCTCGGCCACCAGCTGGGCCCGGGAGGCCACATACAACAGGGCTTCCGCCACGGAAGTCAAGCCCGTGTATTCCCGGCTGAGGAGGAGATTCCTGATAACATCTCCCGCTTTGGTTCCTCCCGGTTCCCGGGTGAAAAGGGGGTCATAACCCTGTTCCCGGAACCAATCCTGGAGCAGCTTCACCTGGGTGGTCTTCCCGGCCCCGTCCAATCCCTCTATGGTTAGAAAAATTCCCTTCATTTCTTCCTCTCCGTTCCTTTTGCTTCCCCTAGAGCTTCAAAACAGCAATTTCAGCCCCTTCCGGGTCCCGCACCCCCTGAAATTCAACCCCCGCTGCCCGCAATTCCTCAAAAGCTGCGATAACCTCGGGGGTTAACTCCTCCCCCGGATTCAAGAGGGGGATACCCGGCGGGTAGGGGATCAGGGCTTCCCCGGCGATGCGGCTTCTGGCCCGGGCCAGGGGCACCCTTTCCCGGGGGGCGAAAACCGCCTCCCGGGGAGGCAGGCAAAGGGGCGGCAGGGGCAGGGTTCCCGGCACCTTCCGGTTTTCCCGAGGGGACCTGCGAGCGGACGACAGGGCGGCCAGGGCCCTGGCAAGACCTTCCGCCGTGGTGGCATCATCGCCCACCGTCAGGATAAAGACGACATTGGCCGGGTCGGCCATTTCCGGCTGCACCCCCTGCTCCCGTAAGCAAACGGCCGCCTCCGGACCGTTAAAACCGGCCCCCTGGACCCCCACCGTCAGCCTGGTCGGATCCAGGGCAAAGTCCCGGGGCAAATCCTCCGGGCCCAAAACCTCAATACCCGGCAGGGTGCCGGTCCGTTCCCGTACCTCCCGGGCTATGGCCAGGAGCCGGTCCAAAAGCGCCCGGCCCCTGAGGGCCATTTGCCGGCGGCAGGCGTCGAGGGAGGCCAGCAGGGGGTAAGAAGGGCTGCTGGTCTGCACCAGCCGGAGCATGTTCACCAGCCGCTCCCTGTCTATGCGCCTTCCCTTGAGGTGGAGTAATGAACTCTGGGTCAGGGAAGTCAGCACTTTATGGGTACTGTGAACCACCATATCGGCACCGGCCGCCAGGGCTCCCGCCGGGAGGGCAGGATGAAACCCCAGGTGGGGACCATGGGCCCCGTCTACCAGCAGGGGTATACCCCGGCCGTGGGCCACGGCCGCTATGGGTTCCAGATCACTGCAAATACCATAATAAGAAGGGGTGACCACCAGGACGGCCCTGGCCCGGGGATGTTTTGCCAGGGCATCTTCCACATCTTCGGCCCTTATCCCCAGGGGGATGCCGAACCGGGGCAGGACAGGTGGTGCCAGGTAAACCGGCACGGCCCCGCTCAGCACCAAACCGGCCGTCACCGAACGATGGCAGTTCCGGGGCAGGATTATTTCGTCCCCGGGATTGCACACCGCCCCAATCATGGCTATAACCCCGGCGCTGCTGCCGTTGACGAGAAAAAACGTTTCTTCTGCCCCAAAGGCCCGGGCTGCCAGTTCCTGGGCCCTTTTGATCACGCCCCGGGGAGCATGCAGGTCGTCCAGGCCGGGGACTTCCGTCAGATCCGTCTGCCACAGGCCCGGACCCCAGAGGGTATCCAGGGGGGGCGGGGCAGCCCGTCCCTGTTTATGGCCGGGGGTATGAAAGGGCAGTAATCCCCTTTCCCGGTAGGCGGCCAGGGCTGCCACCAGGGG
>DUVO01000074.1 GCA_012841005.1 Bacillota bacterium
GCACCCTCAGGGCGGGGATGGAAAACCTGGATGTGGCAGCTGCCTCCCAGTTGGGCATCATGGTTTTCAATAACCCGGGCCGGAATGCCCATGCCGTGGCGGAATTCGCCATCGGCCTTCTCTTTGCCGAGGCCAGGAATATCTGCCGCTGCCACGTGTCGGTAAAGGAAGGGGGCTGGCGGCGTCATTTCATCAATTCCCCCTACACCCCGGAATTGGAGGGGAAAACCATCGGGATTATCGGCCTGGGACAGATCGGGCAGCTGGTGGTTAAAAAGCTGGCCGGGTTTGAACCCCGGTTCCTGGGTTATGATCCCTATGTGAAGCCCGAGGAGGTCCGGCATCTGGGAGTGGAGCTGGTGGACCTGGACACCCTCCTTAAGGAAGCCGATTTTGTCACCCTCCATGCCCGCCTGACCAAGGAGAATGAGCACCTTTTGGGGGAACGGGAGCTGGGGCTGATGAAACCGACGGCCATTATTATAAATACCGCCCGTTCGGGGTTGATCGACGAGGAGGCCCTCTATAAAGTTCTAAAGGAAGAAAGGATCGGCGGTGCCGCCCTGGATGTCTTCGACGTGGAGCCGCCGGGGAAGGATTATCCCCTGGTTACCCTGGACAACTGCACGGTAACGACTCATATGGCCGGGACCACCAGGGATGCCCTCCTCAACGCCCCTAAACTTTTGGCCCAAAGAATGCTGTGCCTGGTCCAGGAGGAAGGGGAGCCCCGTTTCCTGGCGAACAGGGAGGAAGTCGGTTTCCACCGGCTGGTCTAATCGCCGCGTAAATTGGTTCTTCAAGGGACGCGGTTAATTGGTCGTTCAAATAGAGCCCCGGGATTTTCCCCGGGGTTTTCTTCTTGCCGGGCAGGGACCGGGAGAGGCGATGGGGAAGATTAGAATACTCCTCCAAATGATCTTTACCCGGGAGGGGACGCTACAGGGGGTGGTTATACAGAAAATGGCCTCTTCCCTGGGTCCAGCTGCCATAAGGAAATGTTGAGGATTGCATTAGGGGGGGCTAGGGAGGAAAACAGCAATAGGGAGCGAAGAAGAGGTAAGAGAAAAGGCGGTGGGAGGGGAGAAGATGGTTTACGCGGTAACCTTTGATCTCTGGAATACCCTGCTCTATGAACGAAACCATGAACGGGTGGCTGACCGCTTGGCAGAAGATTTAGGCGGGATCCTGGCCGGGGCCGGTTACAGTATTGAGGAGACCCGGCTGGCCCAGTTCATCCGGGAGTGCCGGGCGATGGTTATGAGGCGCCAGGTGGATGAAGGCCTGGACATGGCACCCGAAGAACAGTTGGCCTGGATCCTGGGAAGGGCCGGGGCCGCGCCCACGGGGCAAGTGGCAGAGAAACTCCTGGAGTTTTACACCACTGCCCGGGGTGGGGAGGAAATCCGGGTAATGGATGGAGCCGTTGACACCTTGAGGGAACTGGCCCGGGAATACCGCCTGGCCCTGATCTGCAATACAGGCCGCACCCCGGGTAAAGTAATCCGTCCCTGGCTAAAAGAGAAAGGCCTCAACCGGTATCTTGAGGTCCTTACCTTTTCCAACGAACAGCGGATTGCCAAGCCCAACCCCCGGATCTTCCTGCATACCCTGAAACAGTTGGGAGCGGTACCGGAAAGGGCAGCCCATGTTGGTGACGATCCCCGGACCGATCTGAAGGGGGCCCGGACGACGGGGATGATACCGGTATGGTTTAATCCCACCGGAAGGGAGGACGGACCCGACTGGGCTTACCAGGTACAGCGGTTATCGGACCTGCCGGCTCTGCTGGCGGAAATCTGGACATAAAGAAATCCCTGCCCCCCGGCAGGGATTTTATGTTCGCCCGGCATGCCTGCTGAGCCGATGGGCTGAAAGAAGTCCTGTCACCTAACCAGCGGGAAGACAACCCGTAAGCAAGGGCGTCACCGGCAACGGTGGGGTCTGAAGGAAGCCGA
>DUVO01000030.1 GCA_012841005.1 Bacillota bacterium
CTGTATTTTATTGATAATACCATCCCGGAGATCAGCCGGAGGTTCCACTTCGCCTAAATTACGCAAAAGGGCCACTGTTTCCTCCAGCTGCCGCAGCTCCTCCCGGCAGTCGGGGCAAAGGGACAGGTGTTCATCAACGGCCTGCATCAGCTCAGCCGACAGCATACCATCCATATAACTAGATAAGTGCTCACGAACTTCACTGCATCTCATACCCTGCTCCCCCCTTTCCCCTGTTTCAGACGCAAGTGGGACCCAAAAGGTTCCCCACTGGCCAGGAGCTTTTCCTTAAGGGCGTTACGAGCCCTGCTCAACCGGGATTTAACTGTACCCAGGGAGCATTGTAGGGCTGCAGCTATCTCTTCATAGGTCAGATCCTGGAATTCCCGCATTACCAAAACCAGTCGCTGCTCCGGGGGCAGGGTACTGATGAGCTGCTGCATGAGCTTCTGGAACTCTCGCCTTTCGACAATTCCTTCCGGCCCTTCTCCCTCGGCAGGCAGTTGGCGCGCCAGAGCTCCCTTTTCCGTCTGCAGGGGTTCGTCCAGGGAAAAGGCAATGTTATTCTTTCGCCGCCGGAGGACATCAAGACAAAGGTTAGTTGTAATACGATACAACCAGGTGGAAAAGGTGGAATCCCCGCGAAAATCGGGCAGGGCATGATAAGCCTTTAAAAAGGCCTCCTGGGCCAGATCCCGGGCGTCCTCTCCATCGCCCAGCATCCGGTAGGCCAAATTGTAAACCTTTTTTTCGTACCGCTCCACCAATTCTGTAAAGGCAGCCTGTTGCCCCTTCTGGCACAGGCTGACCAGATCGGTATCTGAACTCATGGGATGCCTCCTTCCCATAGCAAAACCCTATATTTAGACGCAGGAAACCGGGGGAAAGTTCCCCCGGTTAATTATATTTCCATACCCGTTGCCATCTTCCTCTATTGTTCTCAGACCATTTCCTGGCAATTGCTGTCAGAAGGAAAACAGATGTGCCTTTAGCCCAGGAGCCCATCAAGACCCTTTTTCAGATCGGTAATAATATCGACAGCATCCTCGATTCCTACCGACATCCGGACCAAACCGTCGGTAATCCCTGCCTTCAGGCGTTCTTCCGGCGGGTAGGGGGAATGGGTCATAGAGGCAGGATGCTGGATCAATGTCTCCGTATCACCGAGGCTGACGGCCAGGGAACAGAGTTCCAGGGTGTTCATGAGCTGTTTTCCGGCTTCCAGGCCACCCTTCAACTCAAAACTAACCATTCCGCCGAAACCGCCCTGCATTTGTTTTGCCGCCAGCCGGTGTTGGGGGTGACTGGCCAGGCCCGGATAATACACCCGCTCCACCGCCGGATGCTCCTCTAGAAAAGCGGCCACTTCCATGGCATTGGCGCTATGCTTTTCCATACGCAGGGCAAGGGTTTTCAGACCCCGCAGCAAGAGCCAGGCTTCAAAGGGCCCGAGGACTCCCCCGATATCCTTTAAGGTAGTAACACGGACCTCGTCGATAAATTCTTTGCTCCCGACGGCGGCACCGGCAATAACATCACCATGACCGCCGATGTACTTGGTTGCACTGTGTACCACCACATCCGCCCCCAGATCCAGGGGACGTTGCAGATACGGGGTAGCAAAGGTATTATCAACAACAACCTTGGCTCCAATCTTACGGGCCAATTTCACCATGGCCTCGATATCAACGAGCTTCATAGTGGGATTGGCCGGTGTTTCCAGGTAGATTACCCTGGTGTTGGGCTGCACGGCCGCCGCTGCCCTTTGGGGATCGGATAGGTCAACAAAGGTAGTGTCAATGCCATAACGGGAGAGAATGGAAGATAAAAAGGCATGGGTACAGCCATATATGGTATCGCAGGAGACAATATGATCACCCTGTTTCGTCAGGGCAAAAAGGACAGCGCTTATGGCCGCCATACCGGAACTAAAGGCCAGCCCCGCTTCTCCTCCTTCCAATGTGGCAATCTTTTCTTCAAAGGCGGCCAGGGTCGGGTTGCCCAGGCGGGTATAAATATAACCTGCCTCTTCCCCGGCAAAACGGGCCGCACCCTGGTCTACATTCTGGAAAACAAAGGTAGAAGTCTGATAGATAGGAGTACTCAGGGCTCCCGTCAGGGGACAGGGCCCCTGCCCGGCGTGAACGGCGCGGGTACTGAAACCAGCCTCCTTTAATTTCATAGGACCTTCCTCCTTTTGGCATACTCGTTTTTATCAACCCTTGCTGTCTTCTTAATTGCAAAGAACGTGCCAAATAGGGTCAGGTCAATTCACCAGGAAAACCAGGCATAGAGCTTATTCCAGTAATAGAGAAAAGAAGGTTTGGAAACATATGTTTCCAAGCAGTCCCATTTTCCAGAAAAGGAAGACAACGTTCGGAAACATAAGTTGCCATTATTGGTACCCTAGGTTTCCAACAGGCTGCGTAAATTGTATTTATGAATCTTGCGCAATAGGGCTGTATGGGAAATACCCAGGGCCCTGGCCGCCGGCCTGGCCGCCCCGTATTTGGCCAGCATCCGGGAAATGACTTCCCGTTCCAACCGTTCCTTGAGCTCCTTCAGGGAATGTCCGGAAATCTGTTGGAGGTCTGGCCCGGGGATACATAAATCTTCGAAAAGGATATGCTCAGGCCTTATTTCTTCACCCTCGACCAGGTTCATAGCCCTTTCCATAACGTTTTCCAACTCCCTGACGTTACCGGGCCAGGTGTGCTGGAGGAACCGTGCCAGAACCTGGGGGTGAACCCTTTTTACCCTTTTTTTCAGAACCCGGTTAAATTTTTGCAGGCAGTTTTCCATGAGGACCGGCAGGTCCTCCATTCTATCCCGCAGGGGAGGAATGTAGAGGGGAATCACATTGAGGCGGTAGTATAATTCTTCCCGGAAATCACCTTTGCGGACCATCTCCTTCAAATTCCGATTGGTGGCCGCAATAACCCGGACATCAACGGATATTTCCTCTCTGCCGCCAACCCGCCTCACCTTGTTCTCCTGCAAAACCCGGAGGAGTTTTACCTGGAGGTGGGGGGACAATTCTCCAATCTCATCTAAGAAAATTGTTCCCTGATGGGCAAGTTCAAAGAGCCCCTGTTTTCCACCCCGTTTGGCCCCGGTAAAGGCTCCCTCCTCATAACCAAAAAGCTCACTTTCCACCAGGGCATCGGGAAGGGCCGCACAGTTCAAGGCAACAAAGGGCTTTCTCCGCCGGGGTCCAGCAGTGTGTATAGCCCGGGCAAATAGTTCTTTACCGGTGCCGCTCTCCCCGCAAATCAATATGGTCGAATTGCCCCGTGCAACCATTTTGGCCATCTCCACAACCCGCCCCATGGCTTCACTGGCATAAATAATGTCAGAAAAAGTAATGACTGGGGGGCGGGTAAGGGAAAAGACCAGCTCCCGCACCTCGGACATGTCCTTGAGGGCCGCTACGGCACCTACAGTCTCTCCCCGCTCATCCTTGATGGCCCTGCCGGTGGTAATATAGTGGCTGCGTCCCCTTTGGGTAGTGAGGATAATTTCTTTATTATTGTAGCCCTGTCCCGTTTCCAGGATCCTGAGCATGGGAACATCGGCGGGAACAACATCGGCCAGGTGCTGCCCGATGGCCTTCTCCCGGTTTACCTGCAGGATCTGTTCCGCCACCGGGTTCAGGGTGGTAATCATACCCTTCCTATCAACGGCTATGATTCCCTCGCTGACCGAGTCCAGAACAGCCTTGAGCTGCCGTTCCCTTTCTTCGTGGGGAAGGACCTCTATCTCCCTGATCCTGTAAATATCGGGCAGCAGGCGCAATTTCTCCTCCAAACGCAAAAACCCCGCTGCAGCAACCCCGGTAAACTTAACATTGATTACCCCAGGGGCCACATCCATGGTAATAATGTTCGCCCCTTCCTGTGACAACACCCGGAGTACATCCAGCACCATTCCCACCCGGTCTCGGGTATTAATACACCACCGATAGGTCTGCATTGACGCCGTCCCCCTGGCTGCTTAGATGTTGTATTAAAACTTCGCACTGCCAGCGGCAATTCCCTGCTGAAAATACTTTCCGGTAAAAAGAATAGAGGCCGGGTATCTTCACCAGCCTCTGCCCCGGGCAGATCATAAAGGCGAAACTCGTAACTTTCTTCTATCCACTCCAAGCCCCAACCATAGCGGGTGCCCAGCTTTTCTGCCAGGTCGAACAGGGAGAGGTAGAGCTCCCCTTCCAGCTCTATACCCGGTATTTGTTCCTCAAGGATATAAGCTAGACCCTCCTCCGGTTCCCACTGATATGGCAGACCTAAAGCTGTGGCCAAAAAGCGGGCTCCAATAAAATACTCACCTTCTTCCCGGATGATGGCATCGGTAAGATAACAATTGTCATAGGTAGCAACGATCCGGTAAAGGGCGAGGTTCTGCTCTTCAGGCTGCCATTCTGCCTTTACCCCCAGGAGCTCCCGGAAGCGGGGAAGGGTAAGATAGGTAGTTCCCTCCACAACAACCCCTTCCTGCACCGGTTCCCCCTCCAGGAGAGGCCCCCTTTGCGGCTCCCAGGAAACGGCGAAACCCAAACCTTCGGCAATGGGCCTCAGGGGTAATAGAAGTTCCCCCTCCACCCAAAGGAAATCCAAGTCCAAGGGGATGTCGTTGAGGGTAAGGGAAATCTGGGGAATCGTTATACTTACCGGCCACTGCCTCCCCTGCTCCAATAAATCTGCCAGGGCTTCTTCCGTCCACAGCCCCCCCAACCCCAGTTCCCCAATTTTTTGCTGCAAATGTTCCAGGGTATTCACTCCCCGGCCATAGACATCGGGGTAAAGGGTCAGGGCAAACTGCCCCTCTTCGGGCTGCCACCGAGCTTCCAGCGTCTCATAGGTAATATGTACCGGTGTGCCTGGGGGAATGTTGGCATAAAGCTCCTCTACATCCCTGTTGTGCATCCGTACACAGCCGAGGGAAACGGCCTTGCCTATGGAACCTGGGGCATTGGTACCGTGGATACCATAGCCCGGGGCAAATCCCAGCCATCTTCTACCCAGGGGATTGCCTGGCCCCGGCGGTACCGGATTACCTCCATTGGGAGGATACCAGGTGGGATCCACCAGCTTGTTGATAACGGTGAAATTACCTTCCGGTGTCGGGGAAGCAGGTTTACCTACTGCCACCGGGTATTCCTTAACCAAGCGGCCATTTTCCCAGTAGCTAAGGCGAAAGGCTGGTATGTTGAGCCAAATCTCCCTTTGCCCACCTGTCACCGTGTTTGGAAAGGTTTGCGAAGCGGTAACGGAACCGGAGTACAACAATATGATTGCAGTCACAAGGATCAGCATTAACCTTCTACCCATAGTGACCCACTCCTCATTTTGTGATGCAATTTTCAGATACAGCAGGCGGTGGAACACCCCCTCCAAAATCCCATAGTATTCAACGCCCTACAGAAGTTGTAGGTTTTACCCGTAAATCTACTAGCTAAATATACGCCCAGAGACACTCCTATATGCCTTTCTCTTAAAGATGACGCTTTAGCAATGCAGTCGGCATGTTTTAGTACTATGCATGGCTCCCGACAATTGTTCAATCCGTTTTTTCCCCCACAGATGCCCATGTCTTTTTTAAGCGATTAGATTTCTGTGAACGAAACTCTGGTCGGTCTACGCCACTTTAGTGTGACCCTACTTGACAGTTAGCCCATTATTGGCTATACTAAAGTATGCACAAGCCGAAGTGGTGGAACTGGTAGACGCGCTGGACTCAAAATCCAGTGGAGTTCAAACTCCGTGTGGGTTCGACTCCCACCTTCGGCACCAGTGATAATTATAACTTCCGGGATTTCAGGTGCCCCGGAAGTTTTTTGTGGAAAGACCTTCACAATGCAGACTTAATGCAATTGAGGGTAAAAAAATAGCAGGGGTTTATCCCTACCTGGAATACCTTAGATAAATTTTTTGTCATACGCCTTGCGCTTACGCGAGGCTTATTTTTCTTTATAATTCTCTTCTATTTTATCATGTTTAGCTGGATAAGGAATTAATAATACACTACTCGCCTTACCTTCGATATCGATATAACTCTATTGCTTTGTCGTATTTTCCCAGGTTAAGCATTGACTGTATGGTCTGTACATGCCTTGCATACTCTCTACAATAATAATATTTATATAAGACTAGTGCCCCAAGGATACTAGCCTTATATAAATTCTACAGATATTCTCTTCTTTTGCCGATTTTTTCCGGCAAAATGGCACTAGTTCAGATACTCGATAATTGACTCGGCAGCAATCTTGCCGTATACATAGGCTGCCGTGAGGGCCTCGGCACCGAAGAGTTTTACGTCGGCAACATCGCCGGCTGCGTAGAGGCCAGGAATTGGTTGACCGGCAGTGTCCAATACCTGGGCTTTCATATCAACGGTAATACCGCCATGGGTGTTGTGGGCACCAGGGAACACCGGTACAGCGTAGTACGGGGGAGTGTCCAGCCTGCAGCGCATATCTGTACGACCGAAATCTTCGTCATAACCATTATCATAGTACTTGATGTATTTTGCTATGGTTTCGGCCAGTCCTTCCGGATCAACACCAATCTTTTCCGCCAGCTCTTCCGGTGTATCTCCCGACTCTACGTCTGGGTAATCCTTGAATTTACCGACTGAATTTGCGTCCAGGATGCCGAAAGCTGTCTTTTCCGGAAGTGCCAGCTCTGCAGGTCTACACCCATCTCCTTAACCTTTTCCGTCAACAAAACGATTGCTTCTGCAGTCAGCTTCTTGCCAGAATCATCCGGCGCATAGATTTACTTTCCGTTGACAATTTTTCCCACTGGGGTAAAATTATGTTTTGTTAAATAAAAAAATGAGGGTTAATAGCGGCCCGGGGGAGAAATCTAATTAAGTAATTATGACAACGAATTAACAGAAAGACATAAGATCGCATAAAATCTGAAGCATATTACGTCTTATTAAGGTCTGATTAACTATATGGTTATTTTTTGGCCATTGACACGGATATACCTAATTGGTTTAAAATAAAGCTATTATTGCCATTACTACTATATACGTTAGGAGGAATAATGATGTCAACTTCACCTTCAAAAAAGGTACTCAGTTTACTATTGGGCTTGGCCATTATTTTTAGCCTGGCGGCCTGCTCAGCATCAGGTTCTGAGGCGGAGGCCCTTTACGAACCGGGTACCTACACAGTAACCACCCGGGGGCACAATGGTGATGTCACAGTCGAAGTGGAATTTGATGAAACATCTATTGTTGCTGTTAAAGTTGTCGAGCACAGTGAATCACCGGGTATCGGGGATGTTGCCATTGAGCGCATACCGCAAGCGATCGTGGAAGGACAAACATTGGCAGTAGATACTATTTCCGGGGCCACTGTATCTTCTAACGCAATCCTCACCGCTGTCGAGGAAGCCATAGCACAGGCCGGCGGTGATGTCGAGGCTCTTAAAGGAAATAATTAAGGGAATAAAGGTAGTAGATTTTACGTGGAGAAGATGCAGGTATTACAATCGTAACTATGCCTAGACCACAATTAAGAGCTATTTTCCAGAACTAAACGACAAGGAAAAAGCTTCGGTAGAAAGACAAGAGTTCCGAGGGCTTATCTCCTCGGAACTCTTGTCTTCACTAATTCCGTCAGTGGAGGCTGTAGACAAGGCGATACATACTAGACGAAGAGAAGTACAAGAGTCGTGGCAATGACAATGCCTATTGCAGGCGGGTCAATATGGGTATTCCCATAATTATAGAATAGACGGGCACCCAATTCAGCCGCAACAGCACCAACAATTCCGAAAACTGCCCCCAGCACCACACTCCCACTGTTAATGGCAGCAAGACCCGCCGGAGCGGCTATTTGATGCCAGGCCGGACCGGCTCCAAGGGTTGCGGAAAACAAGAGACTGAAAGCAGCTATGCCAAAGGCAGTAACACTATTTCCAGTAGCAATACAGGTATATCCGGATACAGCACCCAAACCGGCACCTAATACCAGCAGCATGGGGAGATCCTTTTGCTGGGGAATCCAGACATTGGTCTCAGTAGTTTTCAGGAGGCTGCCCCCCTTGGGAACCTTACCAGTAATGCCGTTCCCCCAAAGAATCCGGGCCAGTGTGTTGGAAATTATCACCGTAAGGGCGATGGTGTCCGTGGGCAATTGGAGACTGACCCAGAGGGAATTAAGAATATGTCCAAGAATACCAAATGCCGCCCCCACCAGGAGGACAGTGGGATCGCCCAGTTTAATCAAAGGGGTAGTAACATCTTTACCTGATTCAATCAAACCCCTGCTGCCTGCATAAGCAGCGGCCGCTGCCCCGGCACTAAAGGCGATATGGGGACCAAAAAAAGGGCCAAAGGCAACATTGTCGATGATCGCCGCCGCTTCAGCCGGTCCAAAGGACGAAGCAGCAACTCCTGCCAACACAGCCAAACCCGTGAAGATAAAGGTAGGAAGACCACCCAGGGCAGCACCAAAAATACCACCACCGATTGCGGCCAACAGTAAATCCATGTCAAACATTAAATCATCCTCCTTTACTAGTTCAATTATTGCACTATTATTTCCAAATAGAGGTTAAGATATTGGGCCTCGGTGTTTTTACTTTTTTGCTCTGGATAAGCTTTGGTCTTCCTCCCCCGTCATTCCTCTCCGAACTTGTTATAAACTAATTCCTCCAGGGCAGCCAGGGCTTCTTCAGCATCTTCGCCCTCAGCCCTGATCTTAACTGTCATCCCCTGGCGGACTCCCAGGGCCTGGACATGAAGAATACTCTTGGCATTAACAGACTTGCCATCCCTTTCCAGGGTAATGTCAGCCTGAAACTCCCCGGCCTTTTTTACAAATTCAGCAGCCGGGCGCAGGTGAAGACCGCTTTTATTTTTTATTTCTACCACAATTTCTGGCATTTTTGCCTCCTCCCTCTTCCACAGCATTATTATTCCCGAATCCAGGGCAGAAATAACTGATGTGGTCTCCTGTGAGACCACATCAGACGCTTAGCTGGTAAAGAAAGGGAGTGCATCCGGTCATATCTGACAAACCAGATATGGGCTAACAGACTATCTTATACTAATAAGAGCACTAAGGTTGTAGCGATGAATATACCAAAGGCTGGTGGGTCGATATGAGTATCGCCATAGTTGAAGAGGAGGCGGGCACCCAGTTCGCCCAGTAGGGCTCCAACAACCCCGAAAACAGCCCCCATTAGTATGCTGCCGCTGGTAAGGGCTGCAAGACCGGCAGGCGCCGCTATATGATGCCAGACAGGGCTTACACCCAGGGTCAAGTTGAAGAAAAGGGTGAAGGCCGCAATACCAAAAGCGGTAACCGAGCTACCTGTTGCAATACAAGCATATCCCGATACGGCTCCCAAACCGATACCCATAACAAGGAGCATGGGAATATCCTTCTGCCAGGGCACCCAAACGTTGGTTTCAGTAGTTTTCAAGAGGCTGCCGCCTTCCGGAACCTTTCCAAACAGACCGTTCCCCCAGATCATCCGGCACAAGGAGTTGGAAATGACCACGGTAAAGGCAATGGTATCAGTAGGCAGAGAAATGTTGACCCACAGGGAATTTAGTATATATCCAAAAATACCAAATACAGCGCCAACTAGAAGTATCCCGGGGTCATTCAGCTTGATTAATCCCGTGGCAACGTCTTTGCCACTCTCTAGCAGGCCTTTTTTCGCAGCATAGGCCGCAGCGGCAACGCCGCCACAGAAAGCAACATGGGGGCCAAAGAAGGGGCCAAAGGCAACATCATTGATAATTGCTGCTGCTTCGGCGGGACCAAAGGAAGAGGCGGCGATTCCCGCTATTACCATTAAACCAGTAAAGACAAAGGCCGGTACGCCACCCAGGGCAGCACCAAATATGCCACCGCCGGCAGCAGCCAAAAGTAGGTTGAAGTCAAACATTCTAAACCATCCTCCCTTACTAATTATTTAAACTATTGCCTGCAAACCCTTACGTGCCTCCCTAAAGCAGTTTTTCCATCTGGGCTGCTCCTTCTGCCGCCCTTCTCACCTGATCCAAGGTATGACCCATAGCAGACTCGACGGCAGCCACTACTGCTCCTTCAAGAATCGGAGCATTGCAGAGCACAACCCGCCTCTGCAATTCATCTTCGAGCATTTCTACCGCCATCTGGGTATTCATGACCGCACTCCCCAAATCTACCAGCAGTAGCACCCCATCAACCTCGCCAACCCTTTCAATAGCCTCCTTGATTGCCAGGGGTTCTGTCCCCAGGTCTCCGTCGGTTGTCCCACCGACGGCGACAATAGGAACCTCGCGGCCCATCTGCTGCGCAATCTCTTTAATACCTTCAGCCGCTTTCAAGCTGTGGGAAATAATAACTATTCCAACCACCTGCTGTTATCCCCCTAGCTCTCCAGTACTTTCAACATTGCCCTCAGAAGCAATTCCGAAGATGTGGCCCCTGGATCCTGATGTCCAATACTTCTTTCTCCCAGGTAGTGAGCCCTACCTTTTTTGGCCACCAGAGGTATAGTTGCTTTTTTCCCGGCCTCAGCGGCGGCAACAGCTGCCTGGAAGCATGCAAGCAGTTCTTTTCCTGCATCAGCCGCTGCGGCAAAGGCTTCTACCGCCGGTTCCAGGGCATCTACCATGGTTTTTTCCCCCACCACAGCCTTGCCCCGTTGTTTGATTCCTTCTAAACCAGCCGCCAACATGGCACCAATATCGCTGGTGGTCAGTTCCTCCTTGCCGGCGGCAATCTTACCAAACTGCAGAAAGAAGGTTCCATAGAGGGGCCCAGCCGCTCCCCCCACAGCAGAGATCAGACCCATTCCCACGTTTTTAAAGATGGTACCAATATCCTTATCTGCAACTGGCGGGAGTTTTTCCAGCACTTTGCGTAAGCCCCTGTCCATGTTGATACCGTGGTCCCCGTCGCCAATGGCGCTATCAAGGTCAGTGAGATATTCCTTGTTCTGCGCCACAACTGCAGCCATTTCTTTAATCATGGCCACTACTTGATCTCTATCAACCTTCATCCTGGGGTACCTCCCTTATCTGACCCTTCGTGTCTTTTTTGTCCTTCCACCTCCCCCCCACATAGTACTCCCAAGGGGAAAAATCTACTTTCCCTCTACTATAAGTTTATTCGTTTTTCGGCTAAGAAACCCTGCCAATATGAAAAATATTTATTGGGCAGACTCTGGGTCTACCCAATAAATATTACACCTTTAATTTACAGTAAGAGCAGGTCCGGATTTTCCAGTAAAGCTTTAACCCTTTGCAAGAATTGGGCCGCAACGGAACCATCAATGAGCCGGTGGTCAAAGGAAAGGCTGAGGGTCATCATAGGCCTGATTACTATTTCGTCATTTACAACCACCGGTTTCTTCTGAATCCTGTTTACACCTAAAATGGCACTCTCCGGGGGATTAATAATAGGTGTAAAACTGTCGACGCCAAACATACCGAGGTTGGTGACAGTAAAGGTGCCACCCTTGTATTCATCAGGAGTCAGCTTGCCGCTCCGGGCTTTTTCCGCCAATTCCTTCACCAGCTGGGAGATCGCGCCGATCCCCAGTTTATTGGTATTTTTGATCACCGGTACAATCAGCCCATCTTCCAATGCAACTGCAACGCCAACATTTATTTCTCCATGATACACAATTTCCTCTTCTTGCAGGGAAGCATTGATTACCGGGAAATCCTCCAGGGCCCTGGCGACTACCTTCACAATAATGTCGGTGAAAGAAACCTTACCACCAATACTTTCCGTCGCCACGGCATTGAGGGACTTCCGGAAGGCCGTAGCCTGGCTCATATCAACTTCCATGTCAACAGTAACATGGGGTGCCGTTCTGGCACTTTCAGCCATCCGCTGGGCTATCACCTTCCGCATGCCGGCAAGGGGTACCCGTTTCCCTTCCGTTTTAGCTGCCTCTGTAACGGGTGCAGCCGGCTCCGGTTTAGCCTCCTTGCTTTCAACTGCCTTCAGCACATCCTCCCTGGTAATCCTACCACCAGGACCTGTACCCTCAATATCTGCCAGGGCAATACCATGCTCTTCGGCCAATTTCTTCGCCGCCGGTGAGGCTTTGATTCGTTTCGCCGGTTCTGCCGCCTGGGTTGCTGTTTCCGCAGCAGGCACCGCCCTTTCTGCCGGTGCTGCCGGAGCTTCTATTTCCTCTCCCGGGGCAGCAATAATTCCGATCGGCTCACTAACCTTGGCCGTTTCTCCCGGTCCTACCAGGATTTTTTTCAAAATACCGCTGGCAGGTGCTTCCGCCACATTGGTGATCTTTTCGGTCAGGATTTCTACAAGTTCCTCGCCCTTTTCTACCGTATCCCCTTCATTCTTCAGCCAATTCACCACTGTCCCTTCAGTCATCGTTAAACCTAGTTTGGGCATCAATACTTCCGTAGCCAACTTTTAATTCCTCCCTTCATACTGCTGCAAAAAAGTTTTGCTGCACAGCCCCCCGGAGGGTCTTTTTGACATCAACAACCAGGGGTCCGTCTGTAGCCAGTTCTATTTCCACTAGATCATCTGGGCGGATCCTGAGTTCCCGCTCTCCGTCCAGGGC
>DUVO01000274.1 GCA_012841005.1 Bacillota bacterium
ATGGGCAGGGATGGTTATTCCCCCATACTCGGCGGTGACAGCAACCAAACCCTGCAAGGTCAAATTAACCCGCTGGGAACTGAGGTTTATATTTGTGATAGAGGAAGAAACTCTTTTCGAAAATCCGCCCAGGCTTTCCAGGTCGGGAAAAAAAGAAATAATATGGACGCCTTCCCTAACTTCCAGCTCTCCCCCCGGGATGAGGGTAATTCCATTTCTATACTGAAGACCCCCACCGGGCAACTTTCGCAAAAGGCCTGTCCGGCATAAATGGCGCAATTCTTCCTGTACCAGAGGGCTAAGGGTATCAACAATACCAACCATATCCAGGCCTTTTTCTTCCTTGGCCGTTGTTAAGATGGCCTCCAGGGTCATTTTGGGAGAAGCCGTTATCTTGACGGGCCCTCCCTGCCAATTTACGCCCAAATGAATATGAAGGTCGGCATAAAAATCTTTCAACCTTCCGCCATCCCCTTATCCGTAAGCATGGTAGCCAACAGGATCCCGATAATGGTTTTTCCGTCCCGGATCTCGCCCCCGGTTACCTTTTCCAGGGCCTGGGGGAGGGGAACCAGGTAAGTGCGGATAGACTCATCGGGGTCGAGGGATTGTTCCCCTGCTTTCAGTTCCCGGGCCAGGTATAAATGTAATATCTCACTGGCAAAGCCGGGGCTGGTATAAAAACTTGTCAATTTATTCCAATGGGCCGCCGAAAAACCGGTTTCCTCTGCCAATTCCCTGATCGCACACTGCTGTGGGTCCTCTCCGGCTTCCAGTTTTCCTGCCGGTATTTCCCACATTTCCTCTCCTGTAGCCTGCCGGTATTGTTTTATTAAGACAACTTCTTCCTTTCCCGTCAGAGCAACTATTCCCACCGCTCCAGGATGCTCCACCACCTCCCGGTTTGCTTCCCTCCCATCGGGAAGCTCAACCTTATCAACCCGGAGATTAATTATTTTGCCCCGGAAAATATAATCCCTTGTCAAGGTTTTTTCTAACATTCCCCCATCGCTCCCAAAAAGTTTAGTATAATTACCAGTTTTTCTCCATACAATGAAATAGGAAAACAATACCAACCGTCATTTTACCTTACCCCCACGGAAAAGAGGTGCTGCCATGCAGGTGATATTAACTGCCAACGGGTTATTTATGAAAGGAACCAGCAGAGAGGTATTACAACAACTAGAATTCTTTAGTAACCGCTACCTAACCCTGGGTGAACTCCTCTGGCACGAGCCAGGTGCAGCTCCCAGGCAATAATGCCGGCTGCCGCCGCAGCGGTAAAGAAACAGCTTTCTTCCTCCATTCCCCGTCCCATGGTAGTAACCTTTATCCCCAGCTGGGACAAGATTTCCAATCCTTTCTTTCCATCGGCCATCACCACCCGGTGTTTCTGCCACACGCCTCCTTCCTCCAGCTGCTCCCTGACCTGCCAGAATTCCTTCCGGTCCAAAAAGGGCAAAGCCAGTATGGCCGGCCGCAGGGCTACCCTCCCCAGGGCGGTTATGGTATGGTGGCTGATTCCCTGGTGCCGCGGCCTTTTATCGGCAAAGCTGATCCTGGGCACAGCCACCGGAATGCCATGTAAGATCGACACGGCATTAACTATCTCACCCAGCTCGATTCCGGAAAAACCGTATTTCGTTCCCGTTCCCACAATACCCGGGCCCATACAGACAATCACCACGTCAGCCCCCAGGACATGCCGGGCAGCGAGAAGACCACTGTACAGGTTGACAGCTTCCAGTTCACCACCAAAGGCATGTCCCACGGTGATGGTATGATCAAGCAAACCAGAGTCAAGTAGGCGCGAAACCAACTGACTCCAGGCTAGGGGCAGGGCAGCGCCATCGGTCATAATATAAGCAACACGGGCCTTGTGGTTGGAACGCCATTTGACGGCCGCCGCCGCAGCTGGAAGAATACTGTGGAGAGAACCACAGATTACCGGTAAGTTGTTGAGGGATTCAGCCGTTGCCATAACTGCATGCTGGGGGCTCTCCTGCTCTTCCACAGCAAGACAGGAAAATTGGCAAGGGGTATAGCGCAGCTTCATTATATGCCCCGGTTCCCGGCGGAACTCTGTTTCCTTACCTTTACCCACTACGTGGATTACAAAGTCATAGCCCCCAGTTCCCAGGTCCAATATCCTGGCCGTTGTGTTTAAAACGACCGTATCACCCAGGTCAACCGTACCCGTCAATTTCTCGTAATTAATTGCCCTGGCCAGATCATGGCCCTTGGCCACTAAAATTTCTGTTACTCCTTCCCGGCGTGCGGTAATGGCAACTACCTTTCCAATGTCCCGTAGTAGTATGGTCGTTCCCTCCAGAAGAAGTTTGCTAAATTCCGAGAACACCCTCATTTTAATGGGGACACCCTTTTTCTAGTATACCACCGGAAGGAAAACAAATCATGTCTATTTTCCCCTTTTCCGAACTGACGGCCAGTAAAAATAGGTACCGGAGTAAAAAGGAATTTCATGAAAAAATTGAGGGGCCGGAAAAGGCCCCATAATATATCATCTTAGGCTTTGACTTCCTGTGCTCCCCGTTCAATTGCCCGGGTATTCAAGGGAATCAGTTTGTGCCGGTGCTCGGGAAGAACCTTTTTCAATACTTCCTCCAAGGTCGAGAAGGATACGACACCGGTAAGCTGGACCAATGCCCCCAAAGCAACCATATTGGTCACCCGCACATTCCCCAACTCATTGGCAATTTCTGTAGCTGGTATCGCCACAGCGGTGATGTCATCCCGGTGGGGCTCCCTGTCAATCAGGGAACTGTTGATAAGGAGCAATCCGTCGGGCTTGAGCATCGGTTCAAATTTGTCCAGGGAAGGTAAATTGAGGGCGATGACACAACTTGGTTGGGAGACCACGGGGGAACCAATTTCCTCGTCACTGATCACCACCGTACAATTGGCAGTTCCCCCCCGCATTTCCGGCCCATAGGAAGGCATCCAGGATACTTGTTTTCCTTCCATCATACCGGCATATGCCAACATTTGGCCCAGTAGGAGTACACCCTGCCCGCCGAAACCGGCAATGATAAATTCCTGCTTCACCCCAATTTCACCTCCCCGGGAACCTTGAATTCACCCAAAGGATAATAAGGTATCATCTTTTCCTCCACCCATTCCAGTGCCTTTACGGGATGGAGTCCCCAGTTGGTAGGACAGGTAGACAGGATTTCCACCATACCAAATCCCAGGTCATCAATTTGTACTGAAAAGGCTTGTTTGATGGCCTTTTTGGCCTTCATAATATTGGCAGGCTTGTTTACTGCTACCCGGGCCAGATAACTGACACCCGGCAGGGTGGCCAGCATTTCTGCCATGCG
>DUVO01000161.1 GCA_012841005.1 Bacillota bacterium
AAAGGGACTGGAAGACAAAGACATTGGAAGCCGCCGCAACCCCTCCGGCCAGCATATAGCTCCCCAGAGCATGCCGCCTAGTAATAAGCAGGACCAAATCCACCAGCAGGCCCTGCACCAGGGAGACCAGGATAATGGCCACCCCGTGGGTACTGCCGGTGAAAAGCTCGATAACACCCTTGAGAAGGCCCGTGGCGGCTGCCGCCCCCGGCCTGGGGATCAGCCCTGCAGCCAGGATAAACCAAAAGACATGGAGCCCGGAGGCAAACTGCCCGGCACCGAAGGGCACACCGAAAACCCGGTTCAAGAGGTTGCCCAGGTAACCGATGTAGGTACTCATAACACCCCCGATCCCGCTCAAGACGGCAATAACCAGCAGGTCCCGGTTGCTCAGGTAATAGTGTTTACGCCTTGCCTTCTCTCCCTCCATCCTATTCCCTCCCCCATCCGGCCCATCTTGCCACCCGCCGCGGGTCGAAAAATTATCCTAGTCGATACGAATCGTCTTAACATTGCGTACCCAGTAGGGTTTGTTCACATCCCCCGGTTCCCGCTGGCCGACCACCAGCTGCAAGGGGTTCCCCTGATCCGGGGATAATTCCTCCCCGTCCACTTCCCAGGCCAAAATCATTTTTAGTTCAACCCCGGAATTTTCCTCTTCCAGATAGTCCTCCTTCTGGACCTCTTCCAGGGTAAACTGGACGGTGTAGCCGTCTTCGCCGGTGAAAGTAACCTTGCTGGCAGTGTCCTGCAAAGTCACAGTTTCCTTGAGGAGATGCCATACCCCAACACCTTTAAAATGGAAGTGTTCCCTGGTCCCGTAGGTATTAATGGCAAAGTAATCGGCCTCCACCAGGCCCTCTTCCATGGCCTTTAATTCATCGAGGGTGAAGGAAGCCCTGGCTTCCACAGCCTCACCCTCAATGACGACGGTGCCCGCCGGTGCTTCCCCCGCCGCCCCGCAGCCCGTCACCAGGATGCAGAGGAGCAGGAATGACATCAGTAATACTACCTTTTTTACATGGAGACAAAGGGCCACAATTGCCGCCTCCCCGGTGATCTGTTATTTCCACCCCTGCAGGAGCAGGGGAAGGTGTGCCAGGAGAGCCCGCCGGGCTAAAAGCCGCGCCGCAGCTCTGGTGACAGCACCGCCGGCAGCCTCCTGGTCCTGGAGTTCCTTTACGAGGATGTAACGGTCCAGCACCCGCCCCCCGGCATCCCGGGACGTTATGGTGAGGGTATTTCCCTTGATTTGGACCACCTGGTAGTTGCTAACTCCCGCCACAGCTTCGGCAGTGTAGTCCTGGTCAGGGCCGAGGCCGTAATGCTTGCCCCCGGCATTGCCCATGATGTAGACGATTCCCTGGCCGTGGGGCCGGATTTTCCCCTCCCGCAGGGGTTTTGTCCGCATGTAGACATGCTGGTGCCCGGTAAATACCAGATCTACCCCACCCTCCTCAAAAAGGGGCACCCAGTTGGCCTGGAGGTGCTCCCCCCGCCAGTCAGCCACTGCCTGGTAGGGAGGATGGTGGCAGACCACGAATTTCCAGGGCTGCCGGCTGCGGGCCAGATCCCGCCGGAGCCAGGAGGCAATCTTATCGTAGTCGCCGGTGCCGGGAAGGCCCAGGGAGTTACTGTCCAGGACGATGATATGGCAGTTCCCATAGTCGAAGGAGTAGATGGTTTCCTCGTATCCGGCCGGTCCATTCTGGGGGAGGGCAAAGAAGCTCCGGAAAAATTCCCGATGGTCGTGGTTGCCCACCGCCGGCAGCAGGGGCAGCCGGCGAAAAACAGGAGCGGCGGCAGCAAAAAACTGCTCCCACTCTTTCATATTGTGGCCCTGATCTACCAGATCCCCGCCCAGGAGAAGAAACTTCAAGCCGGGGTGTTCGGTCAGGGCCCCTGCCAGCATTTCCCCCCACTGTTGGTAACCGCCCTGGACATCACCCATGTAGAGAAAGGAAAAGCCATCGCTCTCGGACCCGGTGGCAAAACTGGCCGGTTCACTCCAGGCCCCTTCCCGGCCCACCCGGTACACATATTCTGTACTGGGCGTCAGCCCCCGCAGGGTGGCTTCCCAGTGAAAGGAGCCGTCAGGCAGGGGGCTCACCCTGGCCGGGACTGCCCGGGCGGCGGCAAAACTGCCGTCATAGTCGGCAGCAGGCAGGTACTGGACCACTTCCCCGGTGTTCCCCGCCCCAGACCGCCAGGATATGGTCTGGGTGGTGGCGGGGTCTTCCGTCCAGGAGAGCAAGATCTGGTCCGGCAGGCCGGCGCTGGCCACGGCTGGGTTGTAAATAAGAATAAGAAGCAGGATAATTCCCAGTGAAACCTTATAACCCAACTTCCTGTATACCATTTTTCTTCTCCCTCTAGCAATATTTACCTGCCCTTGAATACTTCTTACCCACCCTGTCCCCCTCCTTCTTTGATCGGCAACGTTTCTGGCTGAGCGACATTGCGACGGGGGGCTAAATCGGTTGTCGATAGTCGGTTATCAGTTATCGGTTTTTATTAGGAAGACAGGATGATTAGTATGGGAATAAACAGTGCTGGAAGCGAAGCCAGAAATGCTGCCATCCTATTTGTGCCGCTCCCCAAAGGAGCAAAGCTCCTTCAATTGGTGTGTCTCCCATCTTCAGGAGCAAATGGGCAAAACCCGGCTCTTGTGTCACCAGGGTTTTGCCCAAATGCCCTATTGGCAGTTATTCAACCAGCAAATACCCTCTTTGCCGGTTATTTTGCCGCCAGGGCCTTGACCACCACGGTGGCCGCCTCAGCCCGGGTGGCATTGCCCTGGGGCCGGAAGGTGTTATCGGGGTAGCCTGCGATAATAGCATGGTGAACCGCTGTAACCACGGCTTCCCTTGCCCAGCCGCTCACCTGGTCACTGTCGGCAAAGTACAATTCACCAGGCCAGGGCTCCAGCCCCGCCGCCTTGACCAGCATGGTGGCCATCTGCTCCCGGGTCACCGGGGCGTTGGGACCGAAGGTATTGGCATCATAGCCGCTGGCAATACCCTGCTGGGCTGCTGTAGCGATAGCCTCCTGGGCCCAGTGGCCGGCCGTATCGGCAAAGACCTTATCTCCCTGTCCCTCCAGGCCGAAGGCCTTGACCAGGATGGAGACAAATTCGGCCCTGCTGATCTTGTTATCGGGCTTGAAGGTGCCGTCGGGATAACCGCTGATGGCTTCCAGTGCCACCAGTTCCCGGATGAACTCCTCCGCCCAGTGGCCGGCTATATCGGTCAGCCCACCGGCGGGAACCAGTTCGATCCGGGCAAGCTGGGAGATGGAGGTTCCACCCTTCACGGCGGGACCCACCAGCCGGAGGGGCCAGTCACTGGAGTCCTCGGGAATGGGATCCCCGTTCAGGGTGTTGGCGACAATATAATCGTTGTTTCGGATGATATCGGCACTGTTGATGGTTACCGTATAGCCGTCGGCAGCGGTGAGGACGACCTGGTAGCCGGCCCTGGCCAGCTCATCGTTAAAGGCATTGTCCGAGTGCAGGTCCTGGTCATCGACAAAACCGGCCAGGAACCAGAGGGGCATGCCTTCCCAGACCCGTCCCTTGTCGTCGGTGTAGGAAGCCTTGTGATTGGCCCCGAACTGGCAGGCCAGGGCCTGTTCGAAGTAGGTCTTGCTCACATCATACTCCAGACCGCCCAAAGCCGTGCCGTCCAACTCCAGGGTCCAGTCCCCCAGCGGGATGGAATAGACCCTGAGCTCGGTGATCCACTTAGTTGCCAGGCCAGCACAGGAGGGATACTGGACTCCGTCGCCATAGTAATAATGCCAGTACTGCTCCGGCAGGGTCTCGTGCATATCCCACTGGCCGTAGACATTATCGCCGCCGGGCGTGAAGAAGAGACGCATCCCGTCCACATAGTCAGGCACATACTTCCCGTCGGCCCACCAGGCCAGGATGGCATCCCCCTGGCGCTCCTGGACCGAGGGATCGGTATAGATGGAAGAATAGGGCAGCCTGGTCTCGTAGCCGTCCTTGGCCACCAGGACAGTCTCCGTACCGGCCCCCATGCCGCCGACCAGTTCACAGAGGTCCCGGATCCGGGTCCCCTTCACCGCGTTGGCAATCTTAAAGCCGCCGGGATAGGTCTCGGCAGGATCCCATACGTCGTTGGGGTCATTGGTGATGCCTTCGAATTTGTAAACGGTTTTCCCGTCGCCGATAACTTCCAGGTTGGCCTCCATCCACTTGTAATCGACGGTCTTCTC
>DUVO01000289.1 GCA_012841005.1 Bacillota bacterium
CTCCCGGTTCAAGGTGGCCTTACTCCCTTCTACCGTGGTGACGGCATCCTGCCCCGCCAGCCCGGCCTTGGCCGCCGTGAGAATAATCCCGGTTCCCAGGGGTTTGGTCAAGACCAAAAGGTCCCCTGCCCGGGCGCCGGCATTGCTGACGACCCGGTCCGGGTGTACCAGTCCGGTCACAGCCAGCCCGTATTTGGGTTCCTCGTCTTCAACGGTGTGGCCCCCGGCAATCAGGGCGCCGGCCTCCCTGACCTTGTCGGCTCCACCCTTTAGGATGGCACCCAGTACTTCTACCGGCAGGCAGGTGGGAAAACAGGCAATATTCAAAGCCAGGAGGGGAGTCCCTCCCATGGCATAGACATCACTGAGGGCATTGGCCGCCGCAATCTGCCCGAAAGCATAAGGATCATCAACTACGGGAGTAAAAAAATCGAGGGTCTGGATCAGGGCGTGCCGGTCATCCAGTTGATAGACAGCCGCATCGTCGGTGGTTTCAAACCCTACCAGGAGGCGGGGATCTTGATTAATATGGGTTATTTCTCGCAGAACCTGCGATAAGGTCCCAGGACCTATCTTGGCTGCTCAGCCTGCTGCCCTGGTCATTTCCGTCAGTCTGATCTTCTCGACCATGCCTTCACCCTCCTTTCAGTCAAATATCGACGCCCGGTCCCTTTCCGATTCCAGCATTAAGATTCCGACCCACTCGACCCCTGGAAAAAAATACCATTGCCCACGACCTCGCTGAACAAGGAGCCGGAGCGCAAGTACCCTCCGCGAGGAGAACTGGGAGCGGAGCCAGAAATGCTGTCAGTCATTTTTCCTTGTTCTGCTGGCGCCAGAAACGGCTACGGGTTATGCTTCCAGAAGGAATTACGGGGGCATTCGACACGGGAAGCCCAAACTCCTTCCCGGCCGGAAAAACAAGGACCTTTCCCCACCCCCGTACCGGCAAGGGGCCAAACAATTCCCCTACATTTTCCTGCCCTGGTTCGGAAATAATAACAGCAAACCCGCGGGTATTTTAATTCTATCCCAAAGGAGGTTGAGAAATGACAGTAGGGCAAAAAATGCACCAGACCCTGGCCTCCCTGGAAAGTGCCCGGGCTGACCTCAGCAGTTTCGCCCTGGACACCCAGGACCAGACAGCAAAACAAGCCTTCAACAATGCTGCCAACCAACTGGACAGCATAGTCAACACCCTCAAGTCCCGGATCAACTATGTGGAGCAGCAAGAGCCCCAATACAAAGTGCGGCAGCAGCAGGGTCCCCAGCAACAGTAAAAACAGACTGAAAGAAAGGCGCGCAGGAAGTAACTCTTGAACAGCGCGCCTTTCGTATATATAGCATCTTATCCACCCCAGGCAACAAAACTCCTCCCCCGGACAAGGCTGCCCCTTTTTTCCCGGTTTGCCATTCCCGCAGGATGCTCTTTAAACTGAAGGCCCCTTTCCGGCAAAGATAAAGCTAAAAGCGGGCCCAAAATGGGGCCCGCCATCTGCTCAAAGATAATCAGCTACCCATCCCGACAGACACCTGATAATTCATCCCCTATTCCGCATACCTGCCGAAGCTGTCACCCAACAGCAGCAGGATCAGGATCAGGAAGACCAAAAAGGCACCGCTATCTTTACCTCCAGCGCCAAGACCGTTTCCCACATTAAACCCTCCTTTTCCCTTAGACTGGTCAGGAACCACAGGTTCCTTTTACTTTGCTATATCCTATGCAAAAAAAGGTGGAAGGTTAATATTTAAATAAAACTCCTGCACAGGGGGCCAGCAGACTGGCATAACAATATAATAGCAGCTTCCGCAGCCCAGTTTAGAGAAAAGGGAGAGAGGGAAAATGGCCCTTACAGTAAAGCCCGTTGCTTCAGAGGAAGAATTGCAGGTATTCCTGGAATTACCCTACCGTATTTACAGTACCAATCCCTGTTGGGTTCCTCCCTGTCCGGGAACAGAAAGATGGCGGCTCAACACCAGGAAAAACCCCTTTTTTGCTCATGCCGAGGGCTGTTCCTTTCTGGCCTGGAGGGGCAAGGAGGCGGTGGGGAGAATAACGGCCATCGTCGATACCAGAAACTCCGACAGGGAAGCCGGCTCCTTTGGTTTTTTCGAAGTAGAAGAAGACCGGGAAGGGGCAGCCGCCCTCCTGGGCGCCGCCGCAGACTGGCTCCGCTCCCGGGGGCGCAGGCGAATGCTGGGACCCTTTACCCTTTCCAGTAATGAAGAATCAGGCCTGCTGGTAGAAGGTTTTTCGGTAATACCCCCGGTGGGGTTGGGCTACAATCTTCCCTATTACCCGCGCCTCCTGGAGGAATGCCATTTTAGTAAAATAAAGGATTATCTGGCCTATTCCTGGGACTGCCGCCAGCCCCTGCCCGACAGGCTGGTAAAGGTGGCCCGGTATGCCCACAAAAAAAACCGGCTCCAGATCACGCATTTCTCCCTCAGCGGCAGTAGTTCTGAAACCGGGGTTTTCCAGTTCCTTTATAATAGTTCTATGGCGGGTCTCTGGGGATTTGCCCCCCTTTCTCGCCGGGAAGCCCGGGATACCCTCAGGGGATTAGCCCAGTACGCCGATCCGGAACTGCTCCTGGTGGGGGAAAGTATGGGGGAACCGGTGGCCCTCTGCCTCTCCCTGCCCGATATTAACCCGGTGCGGCAAAAAAACCGGGGAATCTTACCCCCGGGTCGGGCCTGGCACCGCGATGTCGGGCGTTTTCGCCTTGCCGTATTGGGCGTAATTCCTCCGGCGCGGCGCCGGGGTCTGGAATCACCCCTGCTCCTTACTACCCTGGAACTGGCCGCCGCCAAGGGCTACCAGGAAGCCAGCTTTTCCTTAATCTTAGAAGACAATATGATGATGAACCGGGTCATTGCCAAGCTGGTGCCCGATGCCCGGATTACCTCCCGCTACCGGGTCTATGGCAGGGAACTATAGCCCTGGAAACCTCCGGCTGTACCGGGGGACAAACCCTTTGCGGACGCCGGCAGGGGCCGGGCAAAAGTTAATTTCCCACCCTCTCCCCGCAGAGGAAATTCCCTGGAAAGCTCCCCCTGGCTCCCCTTTCCAGCCGCCGAACCAAAAGCTCGAGCCGGGTTTGACTTTCCTTTATTCTCCCCATCTCAGCATAGAGGAGTTCGAGACGCCGGGTGTTCTCACTAACCCCTTCGGCCACCGTCTCCACCAGGCGGTATAGTTCCTCTACCATTACCTGTACCTTTCCTTCGGCCATTCCTTGCCCTCCTCTACACATCCCCTGCCTGTACATAAACACAACATTCGCCCTTTTCCTGGAAAATCCTTCCTGCTGAGAAAATTTTTACTCACCCTGCCCGGCCTTGTCCCCGGGGTCTCCTTGGTAAGGCCGGGAAACAAAAGAGAAAGGAAGACCGTATCGCACGCTGCAGGAATGTTGAACAGGAGAAAGAAATAAAAATATTACATACCTGGTGAACGCAGCCTGGAAGGGAGAGGAGATTATGAAAAAAATCCGGATCAGCGTTATCGGACAGTCGGGTGAAATACCCCCTGCTGTAGAAAAACTGGCCGCCGCTGTGGGGCGGGAAATCGGGAAACGTGGAGGTATCCTCCTGTCCGGAGGGAGGGACGGGGTAATGCTGGCCGCCTCCCGGGGTGCCCGGGAAGGGGGAGGAATAACGGTGGGAATCCTCCCCGGGAACAAAATAGAAGAAGGGAACCCCTACCTGGACGTCCCCATCACCACCGGCTTTGGCTTCGATTACCGCAGCCTGATCCTGGTCCACAGCTGTGACGCCCTAATCATGATCGGGGGCAAGGGCGGAACCCTCACCGAATTTACCACCGCCTACCAGAATGGCCGGTCCGTAGTTGTCTTGCAGGGAAGCGGCGGCTGGGCCGACCGGGTGGAAGAACTGGTCGCCGACGGCTACCTGGATGACCGCCACAGCGGAGAAATCCGTTTTGCCACCACGCCCGGGGAAGCGGTGTCCCTGGCCTTTTCCCTGGCTGAAGAAGCGGGGTCGCTGTCCAATGGGGCCTCCCGTACTGCCAGTTGCCGGAAATACCCC
>DUVO01000176.1 GCA_012841005.1 Bacillota bacterium
GGCTCCCTTGGCCCAGGGCGGTCTATGGCTCTGGTCTTGGGCACGGTTTTTCTTTGCCTTCAGTTCCGGACAGGTTCTCCCTTGCCTGTCCTCTTTTGATTAAGGTCTTCAATGTTTTGGGTGTAATTACGGCTTGACTTTCCGAAGATTTACCAGCGTTAAGAGGTGTCAATTATAATTCGCTCTGCAAAGGGTTATCCCTTCTATATATATATCTGAAGAATGATAATAGAATTACAACGGTGTAGCGACAGCCTACGGCAACAGGAGGAGTTAAAGCAAAGGGCCCGGGTTATTGGTTTTCCGGGCCCTGTCTCAGGCAGATACAGTGTATGGGGGAGGAGGTTTTTGTTTGCCAGTGGGTATTACTCGAAGTAACTGGGGGTTCCGTAGTCAGGAATTTTTCCCGGGATTGGCAGCGCTCCCTAGCGCCGGGGGGCGGGGGATATGCCCAATAATTCATGGACGGTAACAAATTTATATCCCTTTTCCTTGAGGGCAGTAATGATTTTCGGCAGGGCTTCCACCGTCCCGGTTAGATCCTGACCGGGTCCGGCAGCAGAGTGCTGGAGAATGATGGAGCCCTTTCTCACTTCCGGCAGGATATTTTTTAAGACCTCTTCCTTGGGCAGATCCATCCAGTCCAGGGAATCTACATCCCAGAGAACGATTTTATAGCCGGCGGCCTTTACGGCTTCGACGGAACGTCTATCCAGGGCTCCATAGGGTGGACGAAAGATGTTGACTACCTGTTCCGAAGCCCGGGCAATGACGTTATTGTTTTTCTCCAGGTCTTCTTGAATGGCTTTGGGCGTTAAAGTTGTGTAATCTTTATGGTAATAACCATGGCTGGCCAGGCTGTGGCCTTCGTCGGCTATACGCTTCGCTATTTTTGGGAATTGTTCCACCCGGACCCCGGTTAGAAAGAAGGTTGCCCGTACTCTTTGCTCCTTTAAAATATCGAGGATGGGTGGGGTAAAGGTGGCATCAGGGCCATCATCGAAGGTGAGGGCAACCTGGTTTTTATCCCGGTCACCAAACCGGAAAACCAGGTTTGGATATAGTTGAACCAGATCTTCTCCCTCGATTTCACGCCGCTCCTTTTCTGTGCCTTCCGGGAAAGGGTAGGGCTCAGGCTCTTCCTTTCCCTCCCGGCCTTCCAGGAGGTCCTTGGTATCTTCAGCCAGCTCTTGTAAAGGGGCCGGAGTTTCCAGGGGCGGTTCACCGAAAAATGTGGTTAGCCAGTAGCCAAATACAGTTCCGGCAGCAAAGATTAACAACCCGGCACCGAGATTAACCCAACGACGCCCGATGGGTAACACCCCCTTGCGACTTTGGCAGTTACTTTTGAGTGTTCAATGTGACAATTGGGTCATATAATATTGTTTCATAACAAATTTTTTTTATTAGCAGGAGCGCGGATCCCGGCACCCAAAAATTCACCCGGCCTTTTGGGTCGAATGGGTCTTTATACCGACCAGGGCACCATTACCTTTCTTTCCACGTATTATGGAGGGAGAGGAGGGATGCCCATGGCTTCAATACTCGATCTCCTTCTGACCGGTCTCTTCCTGGACAGCAAGACCAGGAAAAATGACTACCCCCAACGGCAGATTATTGTATTTAAATCTGATTATAAGCCTTCTGCCGCCACTGTGGCCGAACTGGGA
>DUVO01000206.1 GCA_012841005.1 Bacillota bacterium
GCGGCCAGCCGATCCCTGTGGACAGGGATGTACGGCAGGCCCGCATCAACGGGATTTATGAGGTCGATGAAAGTCTCACTTTACGCAAATCCCACGAAAACCCGGCTGTGCAGCAGTTATATAAGGAATTCCTGGGTCAACCCCTGGGAGAGAAATCACACCAGCTCCTCCATACCACCTATACTCCGCGCAACGCCTTTGGTAACGAATGATGTATAGGGCTTCGACGACCATTATCCAGCAGTATCTTACGGCCGTCGAAGCCCCGCAGTAGTTTTCATCTATCAAGATACCACCCTTAGGGAGGTAGCTTAATTGACTGTCCGCACTCTGACAAAACTGGCCATCCTGTTGGCCCTGACCCTGGCCTTTCAGATGTTGGGTTTGCCCCAACCCATTACCGGACCGGCGATAAATGCCATGCTGATTCTCAGCACCTTGATCATGGGTCCCTTTGGTGCGGCTTTGATCGGGATGTTGACACCGGTCATCGCCTTCCTGCGGGGAATACTGGCCCCTCCCCTGGGTCCGGCCATCCCCTTTATTGTGCTGGGCAATTGGGCTTACATCTTTGCCTTCGCCGGTCTAAAGAAAATAAACAAGTACCTGGCCTTACTGGTAGGAGCAGTGTTAAAGCTGTTAATTTTAGCAGGGGCAGTGCAGTTCCTGCTGTCGGTCCCGCCGCCGGTGGCCAAGGCCCTCCAGTTCCCCCAGCTGATCACTGCCCTGGTGGGAGGCCTGGTCGCCCTCATAGTGTGGGCCGGTTTACAAAAAACCGGCATTGATAAATGAACAACGATTGGCAGGAATCCGGAGGTCTCCTCCGGGTTCCTTTTTATGGTATAATATAAAAAAACTTCCTCACCGGGGGTGTAGATATGGATTTCCGGCAGCTGGAGTCCTTTGTGGCAATTGCCAAGTACAAAAGCTTTACCAGGGCTGCAGAAGAACTGTATCTAACCCAGCCTACCCTCACCGGACATATCCAGGTCCTGGAAAATGAACTGGGTACGGTGCTCTTTAACCGGTGCGGCCGGAGGATAACCTTGACGGAAGCCGGACGGCTCCTGTACAACCATGCGGTAAATATATTAAATATGCGGGAAGAAGCCCTCTATTCCCTGGCCAGTCACAAAGGCAAACTGGCAGGAGAACTGGCCATAGCATCCAGTACCGTCCCCCAGAAGTACCTCCTGCCCCGTTTATTGGCGGCCTTCAGCTGCCGATACCCCCATATACGGTATGTGGTAAAACAGTTTGACAGCAAAAAGGTCATCGACGCCATTATTAGCGGCAGTATGGACTTTGGTTTTGTCGGAACAGGTACCTATTTCCCGGAACTGGAGATGCTAAAGCTTTTTGAAGACCGGCTTATCCTGATTGCCTCGACCAAGGGAAAATACGCAAACTACCCCGGGGACTCCGTTCCCTGGGAGGAGATTAAGGACGAAAAGTTTATCCTGCGGGAAAAGGGGTCTGCTACCAGGAAGTTTTTTATCACTGCCCTGGCACAAAGGGGTATAGAAGAAAAACACCTCCATGTTATTGCAGAGATGGAAAATCCCCAAACCGTTATCCAGTGCGTCCGGGAAGGATTGGGCCTGGCCATAATGTCAGAAAAGGCAGTACGGGAAGAAATTGAGCTGGGTCTAGTGCAGGGTTTTTATATTTCCGACCTTGACCTTACGCGGGAGTTTTATTTCATCACTCATAAAAACAGGGTCCTGAACCCGGTAACCAGGGCCTTCCAGGAATTTACCAGGCTTTACTGTACTAGAGTCCCTTGAGGATTTTGTGCAGAGCAGAGAGGGTATATTCAATTTCTTCCCTGGTAGTAAAATGGCCGGGGCTGAATCGAACCGTCCCCCGGGGAAAGGTGCCCAGGGTCCTGTGGGCAGAAGGGGCACAGTGGAGACCACACCGGGTTCTGATACAATAGTTTTTGTCCAGCAAATAAGCAATTTCAGCATTGTCGTAACCCGGGAAATCTACAGATACCACCGCTGTTCTGCCCTCAAGGGTTTCTAAGCCAACGATGTCTGCCCCTTTAATGACACTGAAGCCCTCCAGGAGCAAACCGGCCAGTTCCAGCTCTGTTTTTCTTATAGCCTCCGTTCCGGTACTTTCGATATAGGCAAGGGCCGCATGGAGACCAAAGATTCCCGGCAGGTTCATGGTGCCGGCTTCAAATTTGTCGGGCAGATAAGGTGGCTGCTCTTCGTATTCCGACAAACTTCCGGTCCCGCCGCTTATCAGGGGTTCCAGGGACCGGGCCATTTCCGTGCTTATGACAAACCCCCCCGTCCCCTGGGGCCCCAGGAGGCCCTTGTGCCCCGTAAAGGCTATGGCATCGGCCTTTATTTTTTTATAATCAATATTTAAAGTCCCCGCCGTCTGGGCCGTATCGACGATAAATTTTAGGCCCTTCTCTGCACAGATGCTGCCAATGTCAGCAACGGGAAGGACAGTGCCGCAGACATTGGAGGCATGATTTATTATGACGGCCTTTGTATTGGGTTTTATGAGGGGATAAATATCCTTTGGGTCCAACCTTCCCCTTTCATCACAGATAACCCTGGAAAAATCCACCCCCTTTTTTTTCAACTGCATCAGGGGCCGCATCACGGCATTATGTTCCATGGACGAAACTATACAGTGATCCCCCGGCTGCAAAAAACCTTTTAGAAGAAAATTAAGCCCCTGGGTTACATTCAGGGTGAAGATTACGTTTTCCGGGTGCCCAAAGTTGAATAAACGGCACAACCTTTCCCTTGTTTCGAACACAATCTCCTCGGCAGCCAGGGAAGCGGCATAGCCGCTCCTGTTGACATTGCTCCCTATATCATCGATAAAGTGTTTCACCGCCTCCCCCACTCCAGGAGCCTTGGGGTAGGAGGTGGCACCATTGTCCAGGTACACCTGCTTCAATTCAATTCACCTCCGGATCAATTGTATAATAATATAGTCTGAAACAATAATAGAAGATTCCTATACCTTCTGAATCAGGTATAGAAAAACACTATTGTACACGGAAAGATGTCCCTCTTTATAATATAACTTGAAGGGACCCCGGGGTTAAACCTTGGTCAAAGAGACTTCTGTCCAGTAAAAAAAGCAGGGAGGGGATTCTTATAAACAGTAAAGCAGGTATTATACTGAGTGGTGCCCTTGTCGGATTCCTGGCGGTCATACTTGTGGTCCTGGGCAATGCCGGGAATTATGGTTTATGTATTGCCTGTTTTATCAGGGATACGGTGGGAGCCCTGGGATTCCACCGGGCAGCAGTGGTACAGTACATAAGACCTGAAATCATTGGCATCGTTCTGGGGGCCTTTTTTATGGCAGTAGCCGGGAAAGAATACAGTGCCCGGGGCGGGTCGTCGCCCTTTGCCCGGTTTGTCCTCGGATTCCTGGTAATTGTAGGTGCCCTGATGTTTTTAGGCTGCCCCCTAAGAATGATTCTCCGGCTGGCCGGAGGAGACCTGAACGCCATATTTGGTATCCTGGGTTTTGCAACGGGTATTGGGACAGGAATTATTTTCCTGAACAATGGTTTTTCCCTGAAGCGGACCTATTCCCTGTCCAGTTTTGAAGGATACCTCTTTCCCCTGGTCTGTACAGGAATCCTGTTGCTCCTCATTACCCGGCCGGGATTCATTTTCTTCAGCGAATCGGGGCCGGGAGCAAGCCATGCGCCCATTGTTATTTCCCTGGCCGCCGGGCTGGTCGTGGGTGTCCTGGCCCAGAAGACCAGGCTCTGCATGGTAGGAGGGCTTCGAGATCTCTTCATGTTTAAAGACTGGCACCTGCTGTCGGGATTCCTGGCTATCTTGGTTGCCGCCCTGGCCGCCAACCTGGCCTTTGGCACCTTCAACCTGGGTTTTACCGGCCAGCCCATAGCCCACAGTGACGGGCTGTGGAATTTCCTGGGCATGGCCCTGGCGGGATTGGGCTCGGTACTCCTGGGGGGCTGCCCCTTAAGGCAGTTAATACTCTCGGCCGAAGGCAACATAGATTCTGTTATCACCGTTTTGGGAATGGCCGCCGGGGCCGCCACCGCCCACAATTTTGGACTGGCGGCATCGGCCGAGGGGCCAACGGCCAACGGTAAAATAGCTGTTTTATTGGGTTTGTTGGTTGTTGCCGCCATCGGCTATTTCAATATGGACCGGAGTTTTGAATTAAATATGAAGGGTGATGTCAAAATTGAAGCTTAACCAGGTAGATACCAGGGGCAGGTCCTGTCCGGAACCGGTACTATTGACAAAAAAGGCCCTTGAGAAGAATCCCGAAGGGGTACAGGTAATTGCCGACAACACCACAGCCAGGGACAATATTACCCGGTTTGCCAGGAATTTGGGCTATAAGGTGGAAATGGTACAGCAGGGTGCCGATTATATCCTGACCCTGACAAGGTAGAGTATTTATGAAATATATTGCTACTTTCTTTACCCACTCAGGGGCTGTGAAGTATCAAAGGTGGATGAAGAAAAGAAATATAAACATCGAGCTTATGCCGGTTCCCCGCAAGATAAGTTCAAACTGCGGCCTGGCAGCCCAGTTTGAACTTGATGCAGACATCAGAAACTATATAAGTGAAGATATCGAAAAACTGTTTCAGGTAACTGAAGATGGCTATAAAAATTTATTTCAGGGTAATTAACTGGTTGCCCGGGTCATAAAAACCCGGGCAGCTTTTTTCGATCCGGCAATCGATCACCAAGGCCAGGTTTTCCCAATAAGCGCCCAAAACCCCTTGTCATTTCCCAATTAAGGCAGAGAAAAATGAACAGAAATAAAATTCTCCAATCACAAATCAATACTACAATAGGTAAAGATATTTTACAATTGCTAACGTTAGTAGTGGTTGTACAGATGTCGATTTGTTGTTAAAGATTTCTTTGGCCCTGACCACGGGAA
>DUVO01000094.1 GCA_012841005.1 Bacillota bacterium
CTATCACATTATGGAACCGGAAATCAAAGAACAAATTGATGAATCTATGTGGGAAGAGCAGATGGCAATGATGGAGATGGTTTTGGAGGCCGAGGCCCTGGCTACGGCCGTGAAGGGTATGCGGGAAGCCCACAGTAAACTATAAGGGCAAAGAATTGCCGTGCCTGGCGGCGATAGGATGAGAAATTAAGGGAGAGGAGGGAAAACCATTATGGGTAAGATACGGGTAGTTCACTACCTCAACCAATTTTTCGGGCAGATAGGTGGTGAAGACAAGGCCGGGGTTGGACCCCAGGTCAAGGAAGGCCCGGTGGGTCCGGGAACAGCCCTCCAGCAGGCCTTGGGAGAAGAAGGGGAGGTTGTGGCCACTGTAATTTGTGGTGACAATTATGTTGCCGATAACCTGGATAGGGCCAAAAGGGAAATCCTCGAACTAATCCGCCGGCAGAAGCCCGATGCCCTGGTGGCAGGGCCTGCTTTCAATGCCGGCCGGTACGGGACCGCCTGCGGGGCCATAGGGCAGGCCGTTGCTGAAGAGTTGGGTATCCCGGTGGTTTCCGGAATGTATGAAGAAAACCCCGGCGTCGATCTCTACCGGAAGGATATTTACATTGTTTCCACATTGGATTCAGCCCGAGGCATGCGCCAGGCCATCCCCGCCATGGCCGCCCTGGTGCTAAAATTGGCCCGGGGGGAGGAAATCGGTTCCCCGGCCGCCGAGGGATACCTGCCCCGGGGTATCAGGCGCAATCGTTTTGCCCAGGAAATTGGCGCGGAACGGGCAGTAAAGATGCTGGTCGCCAAGCTCAAAGGGGAAAGCTTTACCACAGAGTTACCCATGCCCGACTTTGATCGGGTACTCCCCAATCCACCGGTGGCCGATTTGCGTAAAGCCACCATTGCCCTGGTAACCTCGGGCGGGATCGTGCCCAAGGGCAATCCCGACCGGATTGAATCCTCCAGCGCATCAAAGTATGGAAAATACAGCCTGGAAGGCTTTACCGACCTGACCCCCGAGACCCATCAGACGGCCCACGGCGGCTATGACCCAGTGTATGCCAACCAGGACCCCGACAGGGTACTCCCCCTGGATGTGATGAGGGACCTGGTGGCAGAAGGGGTTATCGGCGGCCTGCATCCCTACTATTACGCCACGGTGGGGAACGGGACCTCCGTGGCCAATGCAGCCAGTTTTGGGGCTGCCATAGCAGCCGATCTGAAGGAAGCGGGAGTAACTGCTGTGATCCTTACCTCCACGTGAGGTACCTGCACTCGCTGCGGTGCAGCGATGGTTAAAGAAATAGAACGGGTCGGTATACCGGTGGTCCACATGTGTACCGTCGTTCCCATTTCCCTGACGGTGGGGGCAAACCGGATTGTGCCGGCAGTGGCCATTCCCCATCCCTTGGGGAATCCCGAGCTTCCTCCCGCAGAGGAAAAGGCCCTGCGGCGCCGCCTGGTGGAAAAAGCCCTGAAAGCCCTCCAGACTGAAGTAGAGGGGCAAACCGTATTTGAGGACTAGGAATTTCTCCTGCACCGGGGGGACTGTTCCCCTTTTTTCGGGTAACAGTCCCCTTTCCATAAGAAAAACTAACGGGGAATGGAGGTGGTTTAAATGGAGCCCGTTATCAGTGGTGTCTCCTATGTTTTGGTTCATACCCCCAACCTGCTGGTACATTATGGTACTACCCAAAGGCTGGAAAGGCACAAAGACCCGGCATCTTCCTATCTGAAGGATATTTACGGTAACTTGCGGGATTATGAGGCTGCCCTGGTCTATCCCCCCTACCAGGCCTATATAGGGAACCTCTCTCCCGATAAACTGGAGCAGGTGGAACGGCCCTGGTATGAAGGAAGTAAGGTAGAAGCCAAGCGTTTCGGTTCCTACGGCGAGATAATGCCTGAAGATGAGTTTTATGCCTGGATGCAGCGGGTGGATGCTTTTGATCTGGTATGGCTGGAAAAGGGCTTTGTCGAAGAAATCAAAGAACGCCTACGCCAGCATCCCCTTTGGACTGCTGAAGATACAAGCAAGCTAGGGGCAGGGAAAGACGGGGAGACCATCGTCAAACGGATTGAGGATGGGAGCGCTGTCCCCCTTACTCTGGGGGATAGGATTGTGGGCTGTGTACGCCGGGCCCATGAGGTTGATGAAAACCTAAAAGCCCACGTCATGGCCGAGAATACGGCCTGTAAGGCCTCGGCGGTTTTGGCCCTCCGCAGCCTGGTCAATCGGGGAGGGGTGAAGGCCGAGGAGATAGACTACATCATCGAATGTTCCGAAGAGGCCTGTGGGGACATGAACCAGCGGGGTGGGGGCAATTTTGCCAAGGCCATCGGGGAACACTGCGGTTGTAGCCAGGCAACGGGTTCTGACACTCGGGCCTTTTGTGCCGGACCGGCCCATGCCCTGGTAGAGGCCGCAGCCCTGGTGAAGGCAGGAATATTCAGGAATGTAGTTGTGGTGGGCGGCGGGGCCGTCGCCAAGTTGGGCATGAACGGCAGGGAACAGGTGGCCAAGGGGATGCCCATTCTGGAAGATGTCCTGGGCGGTTTTGCCATTCTGATTTCCCAAAATGATGGGCAGAACCCCATTATCCGTACCGATTCCATCGGCAAACACACCATCGGCTCCGGGTCCTCTCCCCAGGCAGTGATGCAGGCGCTGGTTGCCGAACCCCTGGACCGGCTGGGGCTCAAGATCACCGATATTGATAAATATGCTGTCGAGATGCAGATTCCGGAATTTACCGAACCGGCCGGGGCCGGCAATGTTCCTGTTGCCAATTACCGGATGATTGCCGCCCTAGCTGTCATGCGCAAGGAAATTGAACGGAAGCAGATCCCTGAGTTTGTCCAGCGGCACGGGATGCCCGGCTTTGCCCCCACCCAGGGCCATATTCCCTCGGGAGTTCCTGTGATTGGCTTTGTCCGGGATCGAATCCTGGCAGGTGAAATGCAGAGGGCTATGATTATTGGTAAGGGGAGTCTTTTCCTGGCTCGGATGACCAACCTTTTCGATGGGATATCCTTCCTCATCGAGGGCAACCCGGGGCCCCAGGGGGAAGAGGACCATATAGACCGGGATACTATCCGCAGGCTCATTGCCGAAAGTATGCGGAATATTGCCGAAGCATTCCTCAGGGAGCAGGAACAGGGGGGTGAGTAAATTGTCTCCTACCCCACACTTGAAACGATTGTTGGCCGAAGGCTTTCTCGAGGCAGCTCGGGTGCTGGAAACGGGGGAAGGCGGGGAACGGATCAGGGTTGGCCTCACGACCCCGGGCAGTGAACATGGGATTGCTGAGGTGGTCCGGGGCGGGGAATTGGCCCAAAAGGAGAACCCCCGCCTTGAGGTGGTCCTCATCGGCCCCCCGGTGGTATCAGACCTGTCCCAGGTGCATACCGATTCCGGCGAAGCCGATGCCCACCGGAAAATGGAGGAGCTGCTTGATGTAGGGGAAATTGCCGCGGCTGTGACCATGCACTATAACTTCCCCGTCGGTGTGGCCACGGTAGGTAAGGTAATCACCCCTGCCCAAGGGCGGGAGATGTACCTGGCCACTACCACCGGTACTGCAGCTACCGACCGGGTTCAGGCCATGATCTACAACGCCCTGTACGGGATTGCCGTGGCCCAGTCCACAGGTGTCCCCGAACCCACCCTGGGAATCCTGAATGTAGACGGTTCCCGCCAGGTGGAACGGGCCCTGGGACAGCTGCGGGAAAGGGGCTTTAAGATCAATCTGGCCGAGAGCCTGCGGGCTGACGGGGGCTGTATCATGCGGGGGAACGATCTTTTGGCCGCGACTCCCGATGTGATGGTGTGTGATACCTTGACGGGCAACCTACTCATGAAGGTCTTTTCCGCCTATACCACCGGGGGCAATTACGAGGCCAGCGGCTACGGCTACGGCCCCGGCGTGGGGCCCGGCTATAACCGGATCATAAACATTGTCTCCCGGGCTTCCGGGGCGCCGGTCATTGCCGCCAGCATTGCCTATGCCGGGGCGGCGGCCAGGGGCAAACTGCCCCGGGTGGCGGCGACCCTCTGGGAGGCGGCGGAGCGGGCCGGCCTGAATAGCCTCGCTGTGCCGGCTAAAACCACCCCCCAGGCTGTGGCGATACCGCCCCGGAAACCAGTGGATCAGGAAATTAGCGGGATAGATGTTCTGGAATTGGAAAATGCGGCCAAAACCCTGTGGCAGGAGGATATCTATGCCGAGACGGGCATGGGCTGCTCCGGGCCGGTTATCCTGGTGGCGGCCGAAGACCTGGAAAGGAGCCAGGAAATTTTGCACAAAGCCGGCTACCTGTAAAGGATTGGCTTTTAGACTAGATAGAGCCAGGGCTGGCAGGGATGGGTACAGGTGGAAACTCCTTTCAGCATATCCTGCTGTGAACGGGGGAAACTAGGGGCAGGGTAGAACGGAAAGGAGGGGAAGCATGGCTAAAGATAAGGGAAGGCGGCATGTACCACCCCAGCCCTTTACCTGGTGGACGTCAGAAATATTTCGGGAACGGGCCCTGGAGGACATGAGTGAGGAAGCACGGGAAAATTATTATAAAGAAAGTGGCCAGACCCATGTGGAGGAGGAGAGGGATTAATTAAGTCCCTCTTTTTTTCTTGAGAGCCTGGATTACTTACTACCAACTACCGACAAACGTTATTGCCGCTCGTCGCAATGTCGCTCCGCTCCAGCGGGTCGCAAGGCCGTACAGCCTCTGCCGTCCGGCGACATCTGCGCTTTCCAGCAGGACAGCCTGTCCAGAGCGCAGCGGAGGGAGCCGGCGGCATAGGCAGACGGCCTACAAAAGCTATTTTCAGAGTAGGGAACGGGTAGGAGTGAGGGTTTATGGCCAAATACGTGATTAAACAGTACCATAAAGGTGTTCCCATTGCGGCCAGTGTCCCCTACGATACCCTGCAGGAGGCAAAACATTACCGGCTGCGGCTGGTCAGCCACCACCCGGAGCGGGATTACCGGATTTACCGGGTGGAAGGGGATAAGGAAACACTGGTAAGTGGATAGTTGCTGGCTGTCGTGGGGCGAGCATGGATTTTCTCTTGTGTAAACAGGGGAAAGGATGCCCTTTACCCTTCTCCCCGGCCGTAAATACAGATTTCCTTAAGGGGACAATCCCCACACCGGGGGTTGTTTTTTTGGCAGTAATCCTTCCCCAGGGAGACAAAAAGGGCATGGAACTCATTGAAGAGTTTCGTGTCGGAGGGAAGGTTCTCCTGGAAAAGGGAACGCAGGCCTTCGTATTTGATTTCTGCCGAAACCAGGCCCAGGCGGGACATGATTCTTTTGGTATAGGCATCGACAACAAAGCTGGGATAGCTCCCGGCATAGAGGAGGATGGAGTCGGCGGTTTCGGGGCCGATGCCCCATATCCCCAGGAGCTGGGACCGCAGCTCGGCCAGGGGCACCTCAAAGAGTTTCGTGAGATTATTCCCGTGCCGGTCCCGGAGGAAAGCGAGGAAACTTTTGATTTTCCTGGCTTTAACCCGATAATAACCGGCGGGTTTGATCAGTTCGGCCAGTTCATCCTCCGGCAGGGCGGCCAGCCGGGCAGGGTCCAGGACCCTGGCCTGGGCCAGGTTGGCTATGGCCTTTTCGACGTTTTTCCAGTTAACTCCCTGGGTGAGGATGGCGCCGATAATCACCTCGAAGGGGGTGTCGGCAGGCCACCACTTCTGGGGCCCGAAGTGGTCCAGGAGTCTATGGTATACGGTAAAGAGCACTGTGTCCATGGTTGTTTCTCCTCCCTTATCTAACACTTATGGCTTCTCTCCCAGTTCTCCTCGCGGAGGGGTAGTCTGAAGCCGAAGGCGGCGGGCAAGGACAGTTGTAAGTAGTCGGTTGTGGGATACTGCTAGTTGCTGGAAGTACCTCTCCACAGCAGGAGACAAAGGGGCCTACTGAACGAGCTCGGCTCCTTCGGGCAGCGAACCGTCCTCGTCGCAATGTTGCTCCGCCAGTAGTGTTGCCCTTTCAAAATGTAGTTCCCTTGCGCATAATAGAAACAAGGCCGGCAGCAGTAACTGTTTTACGCAGTTATTATACCATACCATATATGTAGATAACGTACTACCGGGAGCAGGGATTCAGCGGCGGGGCCTGGAATAAGATCCCCATAAGAAGCTGTTGGGGAGGAGGAATTTGTAATGCCGCTGGAGGTTATCGACCGCAAGGGGGAAACAGTGGGGATAATTGTCGGCCGGTACGGTTCCTTTGACAAGGGGTATTACTATTTGGTGGCCTGCAACCGGGAAAAGTGCAATCTGGAGGAACTGCTCCCTACGGAGAAGCTGGAACAGGTAGCAGCGAACCACTTGGGGACAAAAAAAATCCTAGGACAGGTGCAGAGGGACAAACTCTATGAGAAACTCGAGGAATGGTGGCGCTCGGAACAGGAGCAGGAACCGGCCGCCTATGAGCCGCGGTTGGCCCTCAGGACCCTGGCCTTTGCCCAGTATGCCTTTGGCCCCTTTAAACTCATGGAGAAGGTGGCGGCCGATTACTATTTCCTCTGCCGGGGCGCCGGCATGGTGGGGGGAAAGGTCCTCCTGGATATTGAGGCCGGCGAGCTGGATTTACCGGAAGAGAAGCTGCCCTTTCCGGCCCTGGTGGGGCGGGTTATCGACTATCCCGAGATTGAACTCGAGGTTGCCGGGACGGCACAAACCCTCCTCTTCGGGGGCGGCCTCAACGATCTGGGCGGCTACAACCATATCCATGGCACGGGACTTAAGATCAGGTCCGGTGATGTCGAAACCAGGATCGAATTGTCCGGTGTTGTCCCGACCAAAAAGAGAGAATTGATTGCCCTGGAGGTAGACCGGGAAAGGGGGGAAGTTAGCCTGGGCAAGGGCCGCATCTTCACCGGCGGGATCATCTACAAATACCAATAATTAACTGGAAAAAGAAGGAAACTCCCCCGGAAATGGGGAATTATCTTCCCACCAGGGAAATAATAAGGGGGAGTTGACGGTCAATGGCGGCAGAAAGGGAAGGACAAGGAGGGCCCCTCCTCTGGGGTGGGTGTTTTCTTATTTTGCTCTTGGTGGCCTGGTTTTGGGCCGGAGGATTCTCTCTGCCCAACCCCCTGGGGGTGAAGGTTTTACAGGCCATCGGTGCTGTTAACCTGGAATCCCCCCGGGTTATGTGGGAGTACCTGGTGGGGGAAGGGGATATGGCCATTCTCTGCTGGGATAAGGACGGCTTTTCCCCCGATTCCCGGCAGGAGGGCTCCGGGAAGGTTATTGCCCTGGACCCGGCCGGGAAAGAGCTGTGGCGGCGGGAAATGCCGGGTGAGGTCTTCCTGAAGGCCAGGGGATTTAACTGGGCAACTGGCGACCCCGCCCAGGGAGAGGCTACCCTGTACCGGGCGGATGGGCGCCTGGCCTGGCAGCAGCGTTGGTCCTGGCCCCTGCAGGATATAATTTTATCCTCCGGGGGGGAGATGGCCGTCTTACTGGGGCCCCTCCGGGAAGAGGGCACCAATCTCATCGAAAAAGTAGTGCTGGTAAATGAACAGGGGCAGGCCCGGTGGGAGTATCCCGTGCGCAATGGCACCATCCTCGACTGCCGGTTTGATCCGGTGGGGGATTACCTCGTTGTTTCGGAACTGCTCTTTCATAAGGGAGACTTACAGCACCGGGCAGTGATTTTAGACCGGCAGGGCCGGATTGGGGGCGAGTATTCTTCTTCCCGGGAAGAATTCTTCACTGCTACCACTATTGCTGCCGGGCAGGAAAACTGGTTCCTGGCCGGTGCAGAAACCCTTTATTCTTTACATTATTCCGGGGAAAAGGACTGGCAATATAATTTTGGCCGTATCCCGCAGCGGGTAATCCCGGAACCGGTCCGGGGGGGAGTTTTAGTTATTACCCTGGAGAATGGCAGCCCCGGGGCGGGGAGTATTCTCTCCTACCTGGACCGGGAGGGGGAGCTTATCTGGGAGCACCGCTTCAGTGCCCCGGCTGCGGCTATGGAGGTAATGGCAACGGCCGGGGGGATACTGGTGGGAGACGGCCGGGGGATCTATGGTCTTGATTACGGTGGCAAGATAATCTGGTATCACCCTGTCCCCGGCCTGGCAGGGCTGGCTGCCGACCAGGAAGGAGGGAAGATCCTGGTGTACAGTGGCTGGGGCCGCCTAACCCTGCTGGAGTTACCCTAATCGGAAGCCGGTTATTCCGCCCGGCATAGGAAAGCAGAATTTTGGGGAGGGGTCTGTTTATCTCGAAGGCCACAGGCCAGCTTATGGCGATGGGGCCATTATTCTATGGAAAGGGTGTGGCATATGGCTGGGAAAGGAAATCAACACCTCCTGCGCTCCCTTCCGGGGGTGGATGAAGTCTTACAGTGGGAGGCGGTCAATCGCTTACTGGCGAACCATCCCCGGCCCCTGGTGGTAGAGGCGATCCGGAAGGCCGTCGGACAGCTGCGGGCCCAGGTCCTGGCGGGGACCGGCGCTGAGGGTCTGGATATTTCCCGGCCAGCCCTGGAAAAGCGGGTACAGGAAATCCTGGCGGCAGATATAACCCCCAGTTTGCGGCCGGTGATCAACGCCACAGGGGTGGTATTACATACAAATTTGGGCCGGGCCGTGCTGGCAGAGGCGGCCCGGGAGCATCTGGCGGCCCTGGCCAGGGGTTACTGCAACCTGGAAATAGATCTGGAGACGGGGGCGAGGGGCTCCCGCTACAGCCATGTGGAGGAGCTATTGACCCGGATTACCGGGGCAGAAGGGGCCCTGGTGGTGAACAACAATGCGGCAGCGGTGTTGCTTGCCCTCAACACCCTGGCCCAGGGGAAGGAGGTCCTGGTCTCCCGGGGGCAGCTGGTGGAGATCGGCGGGGCTTTTCGGATCCC
>DUVO01000071.1 GCA_012841005.1 Bacillota bacterium
AGTAAGGTATTGCAGCAACATGGACGGTCCGCTGATTCCGACTATGCGGACAACCTGGATCACTTTTACCCCGGCAAATCCACTGGTGGGCCGCGGCTACCTTGTCAGCCAGTGGGGTTTTGCTTTTTATTTAGACCACGCAATATCGCTGCCTCATGTCTCCTCGCCCCGAGAGCTGCGTTACCGGTATCCTATGCCTCTCAAACAACCTTTTCTTCCCTTCTGCTGAATGTCGCCTCCGTGTCTCATGTGGTTCTCCCTCCCATAATATTCAACCACGACTGTCCAATATGTTAGGTAACTAAGAGAAACCCGAGAAACCGCTGCTTATCACGCAAAAATTATGGCCATGGTGCCATATTATTTTACAAAACAAGGAACTAATCGAAAAAGGAGGAAGTTATAAGTGACAGATCTACGATTGGAACATGATTTATTGGGTGCAAAAGAAGTACCAGGGGATGCATATTACGGTATTCAAACCCAGCGTGCATTGGAAAATTTCCCTATCACCGGCTATCGCCCCCATAAAGAGCTGGTACTGGCTCTGGCTATGGTTAAAAAGGCGGCGGCCCTTGCTAATATGAAAGTAGGGAAAAGTGTATTGTTGGCATAACAGCAAATCGCGAAAGGTGCCAAGATATGGTCCACAGAAGCGTAGGAATTATTACGGCCTTGGTGCCTTATATTGGTTACGAAGGTGCAACAGAACTGGCTAAAGAAGTCATGAAAAGCGGCAAAACTGTGCCGGAAATAATCTCTGAAAAGGGTATCTTCACCCCGGAAGAAATGAAAAAAGTACTCTGCGCGAAAACTATGACTAAACCGGGCAGCTCCCGGGTAAAAAAGATTTCTATAGCCTAGTCCCGTTGACAAATTGGAAAGTATGTTAAGACCCGGGTTGTCAGGAAGTAATTAGTGAGGTGAATTCTGTGAGGGAGATTAAAGCAGAAGTAATCAAGGATACTGTTCGCGATTTATTTTTGGATGCAAACTATTTTATCGGAAAGGATCTTTATAACAAACTTAAAGAACAGAGTGAGGTTGAAGAATCACCTGTCGGCAAATCTGTCTTAGAGCAGATAATTAAAAACAACGAAATTGCAGCGGAGGAGAAGATAGCAATTTGCCAGGATACAGGCATGGCCGTTGTTTTCATTGAGTTAGGCCAGGAAGTGCTAATTGTTGATGGGGACTTTAATGAGGCAGTAAACCAGGGAGTTAGGGAGGCCTATACCGAAGGATATTTGCGCAAGTCAGTAGTTAATGATCCTGTTTTTGATCGGATTAACACTAAAGACAATACACCGGCAGTAACCCATATTAAAATAGCACCGGGCAACAGGGTAAAGATAACAGTAACTGCCAAGGGATTTGGTAGTGAAAACATGAGCAGTATTAAAATGTTGAAACCTGCAGACGGTGTAGAGGGTGTAAAAAACTTTGTTGTCAAGACGGCCGTTGCGGCTGGACCAAATCCATGTCCACCCATTATTGTTGGCGTGGGTATCGGTGGCACCATGGAGATGGCTGCGGTATTATCTAAAAGGGCCCTATTAAGACCCATGGGGGAACCCAATAAAGACCCACGCTATGCCCAACTGGAAACTGAGATTCTACAGGAAATAAATAAATCGGGCATAGGCCCGGCAGGGCTTGGTGGGAGAACCACAGCCCTTTCGGTTAATATTGAATATTTTCCTACCCATATAGCCGGACTGCCGGTAGCTGTCAATATCTGCTGTCATGCAGCCCGACATGCGGAAAAGGTTATATAAAGGGAGGGAGAACTGGTGGAAAAGGTTATTAGAATAAAGACTCCTGTTACCACAAAAGAGATTAAAAAACTCAGGGCCAAAGATAATGTCCTGCTAACAGGAGAAATATATACTGCCAGGGATGCGGCCCATAAGCGGCTGATTGGCCTCTTGAAGGAGGGAAAGCGGCTCCCCATCGATTTAAATGGACATTTTATATACTATGTGGGCCCTGCACCGGCTAAACCCGGTTATGCCTCAGGCCCGGCAGGCCCTACTACCAGTTACAGGATGGATCCCTATACACCACAATTATTAAAACTGGGCCTGAAAGGAATGATTGGGAAAGGAACAAGATCAAAAGAAGTAATTGCTGCCATGAAAGAGTACGGCGCAGTTTATTTGGCAGCCGTAGGCGGAGCGGCCGCCTTGATTTCCAAAAGCATAAAAAAAGTGGATGTAGTCTGCTATGAAGACCTGGGCGCCGAGGCTATACACAGGTTTTATGTTGAAGATTTTCCGGCAATAGTCGTTATCGATTCAGAAGGCAATAATCTCTACGAAACCGAGCCGCCAAAGTACAGATTGGAATAAAACCAATAATGAACAGCAGGAGGTTTGAACATGGACGTAAAACAGGATGCTTTAAAACTGCACAGGGACAATAAAGGTAAGATAGAAGTAACCAGTAAAGTTCAATTAAAAGATGCCCGGGATTTGAGTCTTGCCTATACCCCCGGTGTCGCTGAACCCTGTAAGGAAATAAACAATAATCCCGATTCAGTATACGAATACACAGCAAAAGGACGCATGGTGGCAGTGGTTACAGACGGGTCGGCAGTTTTAGGTTTGGGTAATATCGGCCCGGAAGCAGCCATGCCGGTGATGGAAGGAAAAGCGGTGCTTTTTAAAAACTTTGCTGGAGTGGACGCATTTCCAATCTGCCTTGCTACCCAGGATGCAGATGAAATTGTAAAAACCATAAAATACTTAGCCCCTACTTTCGGTGGGATCAATCTCGAAGATATTTCGGCACCCAGGTGCTTTGAAATAGAGGACAGATTAAAGGGAGAGCTTGATATCCCAGTTTTTCATGATGATCAACACGGGACAGCTGTTGTAGTTTTGGCTGCACTCATTAATGCCCTTAAAATAGTAGAAAAAGACATAAAGGATGTGCAGGTAGCCATCAACGGGGCGGGAGCAGCCGGTGTCGCTATAGTAAAACTACTGCTTTCTGCAGGCGTTGCCGACATAGTTGTATGTGACCGTCAAGGAATTGTATCCAGTGACAGGCCCAATCTAAATGCCAGTAAACAAGATTTGGCCAGAATAACAAATAAACAGAATTTAAGGGGGGATATTTCCGAGGCAATTAAAGGGAGGGACATCTTCATTGGCGTATCCGGCCCTGGGACGGTAACACAGGACATGGTAAAAACCATGGCCAAGGATCCAATAGTTTTTGCCCTGGCAAATCCAGTGCCGGAAATATATCCCGACGAAGCAATGGCAGCAGGAGCAAAAGTAGTAGGAACAGGCCGCTCGGATTTTCCCAACCAGATAAACAATGTACTGGCCTTCCCGGGCATTTTCCGTGGCGCTTTGGAAACGAGAGCATCTGTGATAAATGAAGACATGAAACTTGCAGCAGCCTATGCCATAGCATCCCTTATAAATCCTGATGAGTTAACGCCAGAGTACTGCATTCCCGGGGCCTTTGATAAAAGGGTAGGAGCTCATGTTGCATGCGAAGTTGCCAAAGCTGCTATGAAGACCAAAGTTGCCAAAACCCAAATTGACGCGGAAAAACTTAAAGAAACAATGCTGAAAGACTAAGGTAATGAGTAATGTTGCTTGCTTTAGGGTGTATTGATTTGCCAAAAGGCAAATAAACAAGAAACGCGAAGATGGCCCCGCCGCCAAAGGAAAAATAAACCGCCGGGCAGTTATTGTCCGGCGGTTTCCCACTCTTTTAAGATTAATTACCTATTGGGAATATGCAGGGCCCTTTTCTCGGCCGCCAGGGCCGCTTCGGCGATAGCCTCCCCCACCGTTGGGTGGGGATGAATGGTACCGTAGATCTCTTCCAGGGTAGCCTCCATCTTTATGGCCAGACCGCCTTCGAGAATGAGCTCTGTAGCCCGGGGACCCATGATGTGCATGCCCAGGATTTCTCCATATTCGGCACTGGCAATGATCTTGACCATACCCCTTGTCTCCTGCTGGATCAAGGCCTTACCATTGGCCTGGAAGGGGAAACGGCCGATAACAATCTCTTCTCCCTGCTCCCGGGCTTGCTCTTCCGTCAACCCGACGGCCGCGACCTCGGGCTGGGTGAAAATACAGTTGGGCACAACCTTGTAATCCATGGGTTCCTTCTCATCCAGGGCATTGGCTGCCGCCCGTTCTCCCTCGGCAAAGGCCACATGGGCCAGCATCACTCCACCGATGGCATCCCCAATGGCAAAGACGCCCGGCTCTGCCGTCTCCAGGTACTCGTCCACCAGGATAAGGCCCCGGTCGGTTTTGATCCGGGTATTCTCTAAGCCAAGGCCCTCTGTATATGGCCTGCGGCCAACGGCAATAAGGACCCTGTCGGCCTCCACCTTGAATTCGCCCTCGGGCCCGGCCACAGTGGCAATATAGCCCCGGCCCTGTTCTTCAATCCGTCCCAGCCTGCTGTCGGTATAAATATCAATACCCCGCCGCTGGAATTCCTTGGTGAGGGAGGCAGCAAGCTCCCCATCCACCGGGGGCAGGATGCGGGGTAACATTTCAATGATGGTAACCTTGCTCCCCAGGCCGTGGAATATATTGGCAAACTCGGTGCCAATAACCCCACCGCCGATGACCAACAGTCGTTCCGGTACTTCCTTTACTTCCAGGGCCATGTCACTGTCCCAGATTCCCGGCAAATCTGCACCGGGGATAGGCAGCTTAACTGCTGTAGAGCCGGTTGCAATAATAATCCGGTCCCCTGTAAGGATTTCTTCTCCCCCGTCGGCCAGCTTCACCTTAACCTTTTGGGCCTCGATAAAGCTGGCGATACCCTTGATAACCTTCACCCCATTGGCCTTCAACAGCATACCCACCCCACCGGTGAGCTGGCGTACAACCCTTTCCTTCCGTTTCCGGAGCTGTTCCAGATTGACGGCAGCTTCTGCTACGTCCAACCCGATTTCTTTTGCCCCGGCAATGGCTTCCTTGACCTCCACTGTGTGCAGGAGCACCTTGGTGGGCATACAGCCGACATTGAGGCAGGTACCGCCCAGGCTGCCTTTTTCCACCAGGGTGACGGCCGCACCCAACTGGGCAGCTCTAATGGCGGCAATATACCCTCCCGGCCCTCCTCCAATTACGAGCACCTGTTTTGTCCCCGGCAACATCATCTACCTCCTCTCGAATATGACGCATATCAAAGGAAAATTCTCGATCTGCAGGGGAAAATCCTTTACACTTCTAAATATTCTTTCCCCCTGCACCGAATCTTAGTGCACTGAAAAAATCTTCCCCCCTGGTTATCCCGTTAATTGTTTACACAGGCGGCCATTGAAAAAAGCGAAACACCCTTAGAGGACGTTTCGCTTTTGCTGTTCCACCAGACCTGTTCTTCCTTCTTCCTTAAAGGCCAGATTGTAATCTGCCCGCCTCCTTCCAGCCGCGGGACAGGAAAAATCTTTGGGCTACGGGAGGGATCAATAACAGCTGGAGAACAATGCCCGGCAATCCGCTTACAACTGCCCCCTGGACATAGGTAAGGGGCTGCAGGGACACATTGAAGAGGGGAGCAATTACTGCCGCCGCCAGGCCCAGGGCAATGCGCCCCAAAATCATTGCTCCCACCAGGGCGACCCAGATATTGCTGCGGGCCCGGTGACTGAGATAACCCATGGCCGCCCCATAGGCCGCCAGTTCCACCACCATTAAAGGCAGGATGGGCATAGGACTCACCGGGGGCATCCCGGTCAATAAGTGGCTGAGCACCGGACAAAGGAACCCCACCAGGGCGGCCAGGCCGGGGCCGAGAATAACCCCGGCAAACAAAACGGGGATATGCATGGGTAAGAAGATTGTCCCCCCCACACCGATCAGGTGAAAAACAGCCGGTATAAGGACTCCCAGGGCCACAAGAATACCGCCGATTACTAGAGGTTTGACCTGCATATTCATTAATATTCCCCCTTCTCCCGGGAACAAAAAACCCCGAAGATTTGACCAAACCGGTTTTCAAACCGGTCCGCAAAACCTTCGAGGTCATTTGCTTACGGGAAAATATTATAGACAATTTTGTCCCTTCAGGCCTTCAGGCCTGTTCCACCGTAGAGCCAGCCTCCAGATTACACGAGGCCGTAGGTCCTGACTTACTACGCAAAGAAAGATGCCCCGCCGCCCCTTCCTTACCGGCCATCCAACTCCTTCTGGACCCGTTTCACCAAATCCCGCAGGAGGACGGTAAGGGGAGCCTCATTTACCCCTACCAGCACCACATGGGGTTGATTGATCGGCAAAAGGAACTTAGTGGCTGAACTGGCCACAATCGCCGTGGCGATGGCTGGTGTAATCTCACCGAGCATGCCATTGGGGATAATGATCCCCAGGGGGCCGATAATTATTTCTGCCCCGCGAACACAGAAACAGATGGCATTCTCGCCTGTCGCTCCCTTGTCGGCACCTGCCTTTACCATGTTGGTGGTGGCGGCGGAATTGGTTCCCAAGGCCAGAATTTCCAGTTGAGCATTGGGTTCCAAAACACCACGAAGCTGGGAAATTACCTGGCTGCCGATACCACCGCCCATTCCATCAATAACAACCACCCGCAGCATATCCAGTAATCCTCCATTGTTCCCCCTGCCTGGCAAGGGATTTAGAACCGTCGTGGTTCTGATTTCGATTATATAAGAAATATTCTTGCCCCATAAATAAATTCCTGCCCGGCAGGAAAAATGTCATAACCTTTCGGGCATGTTTGCAGAAAAGTATTATAAAGTCCCCCTCCCTCTCCCCTTACATAACACATTATTTGCAGAACCCGAATACACTAAGGCAGAAGTACTGGGAAAAGGGGGGAATACTGGTGGCAGAAATTACAAAAAGATACGATAATCTCTTTGACGACAGGAAGGCATTTCTGGTCTTCTTAATCCTGATCCTCCTGCTGCTGGGGGATTGGTGCTAAGGTTACAGGCCGCAAGTCCCGGGCTTTGGCCCGGGGCTATTTTAATGGCATCCCTCAGGCTAGTTCGGTATATAATATCTTCCGGGCCGTTGCCATTGGCTATGTTATAATGTACATAAATAACCTGCCAAAGGAGGTCACGGGTTTGCTAATCGATGTTTTTCCCACCGCCGCCGGGGCGGAACCTGAACTATTGGCCGGCAAGACTGTCCTCATCATTGATGTCCTCCGGGCAACCAGCACCATCACCACCGCCCTAGCCAATGAAGCTGCCGGGGTGCTCCCGGTGCTGACCATCGCAGAAGCCAAGGAGGCAGCGGCAACCTTTGCCCCGGGAACCTTCCTCCTGGGCGGAGAACGGAAAGCCCTGAAAATTCCCGGTTTCGACCTGGATAATTCCCCCCGGCAGTACAGCAAAGGGATAGTAGCCGGGAAAACCATTATAATCACCACCACCAACGGGACGGTGGCCATTAAGCAGGCTCTCCCCGCCGCGGCCCTGCTGATCGCCTCCTTCCTCAATGCCCGGGCAGCGGCCCGGGAGGCCTGGAAAATAGGTACCGATATCTACCTCCTCTGCGCGGGCACCCGTAACCGCTTCTCCCTCGATGATGCCGCCTGCGCAGGCATGCTGGTTTATTATCTGCAGGAACTGGAACCGGAGGCCCGCCTGGGGGATCTGGCCTTTACCCTCCGGCACCTGTACCTGGCTTACCAGAAGGATCTCCCCCACCTTATTTCCCACGCCTCCCACTACCAGCGCCTGGTAGCCCTGGGCCTGGAAGCCGATATAGCCTACTGCCTTCAGCAGAACATCTACGATATTGTCCCCCGGTGGGATAAAAGGCAAAATTTAATTGTTTTATAGCCTAAATGGCCAAGGGACGTTGCCGGAAGTACCCCCCCACAGCAGGAGACACACCAATCTACTGAACGAGCTCGGCTCGTTCGGGCAGCGACACAACTCGCCCCCTTCGGGGGCTCAGACATGGTGTCGCTCTTTTCCCCTCACTCGCCTGCGCTCTCTTATCCTGTGTCTCAATGCTGTTTTCGGGGTACTTCCTGCACCAGACACCCGGCTATTGACTACTCACTACCGACAAGGGCTATTGCCCCCCATCGCAATGCCGCTCCGCCAGAAGTTTTGTCTTTGCTATAGTATAGGTAATGTACTCAATGGCATTCTGCTGAGTCGCAGGGCCGTACTGCCTATGCCAGTCCGGCCACTTCTCCCTTACCCTATTCCTTTTCCACAACCTTTAAAATCTCCGGTTTTAAGCCGGGAAATTGGGCCAGCCACTGGCGCCGTTCCTGGCGCAGTTTCTCCACCAGGGCTTCATATTCAGCAGGTTCGTAATACTGACGGGGAGCATATTTGTCCATATCCACTCCCGGCACCCCTACCGCCACCTGGTAGCCCCAGTCGGGGTCTTTCTCCCACCTGATGCCGCCCTTGGCCAGGGCCTTCATGATCCCGGTGGTCGCGGGAATGGTGATCTTTTCCCCGGAATTACCCGCCCTTGCCCCCACACTTCCGGTATTGACCAGGTAACACTCCATATCGGGGTTATCCTGCAGGATCTCGAGGAAACGGTTACCTTCTTCGGCCTCGGG
>DUVO01000148.1 GCA_012841005.1 Bacillota bacterium
CCTCGGGGCCGATAAGGAAGGGATTGGTCCCGACCTCCCGTTTCGATTGACCGGCCCGGGTGGGATCCCCGGCCGAGGTCTCGATGGACTCACCCAGCATGAAGAAGGCTACCGCCTGAACCGGATTTAATTTTGCCACCGGGGGGATGATATCATTTCGCCGGGTAATGAATATCACCCGATGGGCCTTGGGCAAATCGATTATCTCGTCTGTCCCTTCCACCTCGGAACGGGGAATAACCCCCCGGCCGTTGGAAGTCAGCTCCACATTGTCGAAATCAACGGTACCATCTTCATAAACCATCACATTTTCCAGGCAGGCCATAGGTCCAGTGGCTGCCTGATAGAGAACCCTCTGGCCCTCATCCAAACCTTCTGTCTTGATGAAAAACCCGTTTTCCGTGCCATGGCAAAATCCCTTCCTGTCCATGAGGACAACATCATCCTGCCGGATGATGATCCCTTCCTCCCCGGTCAGGTCATGATCATGGATAGTCAGGGTTGTTTTCCCGGTCCCGCTCAGCCCGAACATGATGAAACCCAACTCCTCCAGTTTCCCTGCCTCAGTCCTCACCCGGAGGATCTTGCTCCCGGCATGAAAACCCAATCCCCCCGACTCCACCTTAAAGCGGTACATGGCCTGGCGCAAGAAGGATTTCTTGGCCTCACCGAAATAATCGGTGCCCAGAATATAGGTGGTACCCTCCCGGGGATAAGCAAGGATTATCCTTTCCGGCCATTCGGGAACGTAAATGCTGACAAAATCAGGCTCCCCTCCTTTGGCGGTAGGAAAGAGGGTGTAATACCACATATGGGCCAAACGGGCATATTCCCTCGTGACATAGAGACGGCAGTGATAGGTCGCAGGGGGAGTGAGGCCCATTTGCCGGTCTACCTGGATCAGCTCCTGCCCTTCAAGAAAGCGGTGCACTTCATCGACAATCCGATCCGCCTCCCGGCTAGGGAGGGATTGCTGCCTGACGCCCAGCGGGAGATCATCAGCGACAATGTAAGTATTCTTGGCGCTCCGGTTTCTCACCTTGGTAACATAGGAAGGACTCCCGTAAATGGTGGTTTTTTCATAGTGGCGGGCCAATTCCCGCAGCTGCTGGCTCTCTAAATCCTTCAGGATACTGTGGGCCCTGATCTGCCGGTTTCCAGGTAACATAAAATTACCTCCTTGTGGTGTGAGGAATTATTCCATCCCCACGAATATAATAGAAGATTTGTTATCTTATTATAACCGCATAATACATATTATAGCTCCCGATCTATTACCTGTAAATATCCCGGGGCATAAAAGGGTCACAGTCCTGCCGGTACCGTACTTCTCGCCGGGGGTAAAGGACGACGCCGAAAATGCTGGACAGGATTCCAGACGTGGCCTGACCAGGGGGGTAGGGGGAAAAATCCCTTTGCCGGGGATAATGCTCCCTCCCCCTTGCCAAACTAAGGATGTAAGTCACAAAGACTCACCGGGGGGAAATTGCCAATGCGAAAAACAATAATCTTCTTTCTGGCAGCGGCCGTCATACTGGGGGGGATTTTCCTCTACCAGGGGTTTGACCGGGAACGGGGAGAGGAAAGGGCCGCCCCCGGAGAAGGGCGGACAAAAATTAACCGGGAAGGTGATGTGGAAGCAATCGTAACCTTTCTTTCTGAAGACCAGGGCACTCCTCCCGAAGAACTCACCTTCAAGGTGGAACTGAAAAGCGCGAGCTATAATCTTGCCGATTATGATCCGGCGGAAACTGCCACCCTCACCAATGCCCGGGACGAAAAGCTGAGTACCGGTTTTTGGTGGGAGGAAGAGGAAGCCCGAGAGGATTACCTGAAGGGCCTCCTCCGGGTCCCCAATAAACGCCCCGATGGGAAGCCCTTCTGGGAAAAAGAAATGGATTCCCTTACCCTGTTCCTGCGGGACCTGGGCGGAAGCAGGGAAAGGGAATTCCATTGGGTTTTTTAAGCTCAGCCTTGCCGGCCGCTCTGGAACTTGCGCCGGCCTCTTTTTCCATTTCCGACGAAAAGCAGTCCTTTTCCTTCCCGGGCAGACCTTTTTAGGAAGCTGTAAATAGACAACTGCCCTTTGCCATTATCCCAGTACTTCCCCTGGTTGCAGCTGGAGCCGGGTTACCAGCTCAGGGGCCATGATCTTTTTTGTACCGGGAAACTGGACCCGCTCCACCTGCAGACAGCCCCTCCCGGCCTGAACCAGAAATCCCTCGGGGTTGACAGCCACTATGGTACCGGGTTTATGGGCGGCAGAGGATAAACCTTCTACAGGGCGGCCCGCCCAGATCTTCAGCTTTTTCCCCCGCAGCCGGGTAACTGCCCCGGGTGCAGGATCACCGGCCCGCACCACCCGGTGGAGCTCTTGGGCCGGTTGGTTCCAATCCAGGTGCAGGTGTTCTTCCGTAATCAAGGGTTCATAGGTGGCCTGGGATTCATCCTGGGGAATGCGGGGGGCCTTCCCCTCCCGGATTAAGGCTACCGCCCGGGCAATAAGCTTTATCCCCAGGGGATAAAGTTTTTGAAAATAAAGGGTCTTGACACTATCCCCCGGTTCGATGGGGACCCTTTCCTGCAGGATAATATCACCGGTGTCAATACCGGCGTCAATATAATGGATGGTGACCCCGGTTTCCCTATCCCCCTGGAGAATGGCCCAGTTCATGGCGCTGCCTCCCCGGTGCCGGGGCAGGAGGGAAGGGTGATAGTTGATCCCGCCCAGGGGAGCCAGGTCAATCAGGGTCTGGGGAACGATCCAGGTTACAAAGGCCAGGCACATCAGGTCGGGCTTTCGTTCAGCAATCCAGCCGGCAACCTCCGGGTTCTTGAGGCTGCCGGTCTGCAGCACCGGTAGCCCCACTTCCCCGGCCTTGACAGCCACCGGGTCAGGGACTTCCCCTTTCCCTCTACCGGTTATCACCCCGACCACTTCTTCCCCCTGTTCTACCAGGGCAGCCAAAGCATCACTGCCAAAGGCCTGCTGACCGATAAAAAGGACCCGCATAAAAATAACCACTCCTTTCCCCTTTCATCCTTCAGCCTCTCTAAACTCCAGCACCAGTGGGAACAACCGCTACCCAATTGTCCCCCGCCGGGCAGCAGTCTGTTTAAACCTGTTCTGGTTAGGGAAGGCCCTAGTTTTTCCTATTCTAGTATTGCCTAAATATTCCTTCCACTCAGAAGAAACTTTAATTTGCAGCCCAGGCCTCCCATAAGATAAACTAAAGGAGCAGGAATCTTCCAGCATATGGGATTAACCGATTACCAGTGGGGAGGGAAAAATATGAAACTGACAGCGGCCCAGGAAGAAAGGGCCCAGAGACTGCACCGGCAGGCCCTGGGTTGGGACAGCCACTGCGACACCCTGATGGATATCACAGCCGGCAGGCGGACCCTGGGGCAGAGGAGCACCGGAGGACACCTGGATCTACCCCGGCTGCGGCAGGGGGGAGTAAAGGTGCAAATCTTCGCCATCTACATCGAATCTCCCCCTTTTTTGCGCCGGACCCTGGAATTTATAAGCGCCTTTTACCGGGAACTGGCAGAGAACAAGGGAAAACTGGCCCTGGCAACCTCAGCAGCAGAGATAAAGGAGGCCACAGCCCGGGGAGAGGTGGCCGCCCTCCTCAGCATTGAAGGGGGCGAAGCCCTGGAGGGGACCCCGGCCATATTGCCCTGCCTCTACCGGCTGGGGGTCCGGGCCCTGGGACTGACCTGGAATCACCGCAACCAGCTGGCCGACGGCATTGCCGAGGCCAGGACCGGCGGCGGCCTCACCACCCTGGGCCTGGAAACGGTGGCCGAGATGAACCGCCTGGGAATGGTTGTGGATGTTTCCCATCTTTCCCCCGCCGGGTTTTGGGACGTCCTGGAACACTCACGACACCCGGTGATCGCTTCCCATTCCAACGCCCGGGGTTTGCATGACCACCCCCGCAACCTCGATGATGACCAGATCAGGGCCCTGGCCGCCCGGGGCGGAGTCATGGGTATAAACTTTGCCCCTGATTTCCTGGGCCCCGGGGCCAACCTGGAGACTGTCCTGGATCACATCGATTACATAGCCCGGCTCGCCGGCTGTGATTGCATCGGTTTGGGCTCGGATTATGACGGGATTTCCGCCACTCCGGGGGGATTGGAAGATGTTACCCAGCTGTCCAATATTACCAGGGGCCTGGTGGCCCGGGGTTATTCCGACCCAGATATCCTGAAGATCCTGGGCGGCAATTTTGCCCGGGTCTTTGCCGGGGTGATAGGCTAGAGGGGGCGGCTCCGGTCGTCCCTGTCCGGGCTGTGGCCTGTCATCCCAGTCCCGGGTCCGTTTCCCCCCTCCCCTGCCAGGGCTTGCAGCCTCTCCTTGAGGCGGGTGTAGCGGTGCTGCACGCTGTTGTTGTGGATCGCCCGGCGCAGGGCCCTCTTGCTCCCGATCAAAACTACCATTTTCTTCCCCCGGGTTACCGCCGTGTAAAAGAGGTTTCGCTGCAGCATATACCAGTGCTGGGTACTCAGGGGAAAGAGGCAAAAGGCAAACTCAGAACCCTGGGCTTTGTGGACGGTGACGGCATAGGCCAGGGTGAGTTCATCCAGTTCCGAACGGCCGTAGGCAACAGTCTCCCCATCGAACTCCACCAGCAGGGTATCCTCCTTGAGCTCCTCC
>DUVO01000134.1 GCA_012841005.1 Bacillota bacterium
ATAATAATAGGTGTGTGCAAAATTTAATACAATTTTATTCAGGACAAGCCCTTGACTTTTATCCTTTATCATGATAAAATCATAAAGTAATTAATACCAATACTTGAGGGGGAATCGAGATGGGGAAAAAATTATTGGTACTATTACTCACGGCAATGTTGGTGTTCAGCCTGGCTGCCTGTTCAACAACGCCGGCTGAAGGACCTGCCGACGATGATTCCGAAGGAACAAATGGTGAAGAAAAGGCAATCAACACAGTGGCTCCGGGCAAATTTACCGTAGGCTTTGACCAAAACTTCCCGCCCATGGGGTTTGTCGGCGATGATGGCCAGTTTACCGGTTTTGATTTGGATTTGGCCGCCGAAGTGGCCGACCGGTTGGGATTGGAACTTGTATTACAGCCCATCGCCTGGGATGCAAAGGATATGGAACTGTCAACAAGGAATATCGACTGTGTCTGGAACGGCTTTACCATCAATGGACGGGAAGACAAATATACCTGGACCGAACCCTATATGGCCAATAATCAGGTCTTTGTTGTCAAAGGCGATTCAGAGATAAAAACTTTAGCCGATTTAGCAAGTAAAAGAGTAGTGGTGCAGATGGATTCCAGTGCTGAAGCGGCATTGGCAGATAGACCCGATTTGGTAGAAACCTTTGGCGAATATTTAACAGCTGCTGATTATGAAAGTGCTTTGATGGATCTGGAGGCTGGGGCTGTTGATGCGGTTGCTATGGATGAGATTGTCGCTAATTATAAAATCGAAAAAAGAGGAGAGAACCTCTTTGTTCTCGATGAAAAACTGGCTGCAGAAGAATATGGTGTCGGTTTCCTGCTGGGGAATGAAGAGCTGCGGGATGTAGTCCAGGCCACCCTGGAGGATATGGCCGCCGATGGTACACTGGCCCGAATCTCCGACGAATGGTTTGGTAAAGACGTAACTACAATCGGCAAGTAACTGGGGATTAATGCTGAACAAAAGGGAAAGGGCTGTCCCTGCTGAGATGGCCCTTTCTTTTCTGTGAGAAGGGGGCAATGTTGTGGAGTGGACTGTACTGGTGGCAAAACTAGCCGAGGGCATGTGGGTATCTGTTGAAATATTTACCCTTACCCTGCTTTTTTCCCTTCCCCTGGGTTTGTTTGTGGCCTTTGGGCGCATGTCCAAAAACCTGCTCCTGCGCAATGTAATCAGGTTTTATATTTCCGTAATGCGGGGAACACCATTGATACTACAATTGATGGTGGTGTATTTTGGGCCTTATTATATATTCCGCATACCAACTCCCCATCGTTTTTTAGCTACTATTATCGCTTTTGTCCTCAATTACGCCGCCTACTTTGCAGAGATCTACCGGGGCGGGATCGAGTCAATGGATGTGGGGCAATACGAGGCGGCGAAGGTGCTGGGCTACAGCAAGGCCCAAACCTTTATTAAGATTATCTTTCCCCAGGTGGTCAAGCGCATTCTTCCGGCCGTGACCAATGAAGTTATCACCCTGATCAAGGATACTTCCCTGGCCTTTGCCATATCTGTTTCCGAGATGTTTACGGTGGCGAAGGCAATTGCGTCAGCCCAGTCATCAACGATACCCTGGATCGCAGCTGGTATCTTCTATTATGTCTTTAATTTTATTGTGGCTACTGTCATGGAATGGATAGAGACAAGAATGAGTTATTTCCGCTAGGTGGGGGGTGCCAATATGAAGTATCTGGAAATAAAAAATCTGCGAAAGAGCTTCGGTGATCTTGAGGTCATCAAGGATATCTCCCTGGAGGTTGAGGAAGGACAGGTTGTGGCCATTATCGGGCCTTCGGGTTCCGGGAAATCGACCTTGCTCAGATGTGCAACCATGCTGGAAACAATGGACGCGGGGGAATTGATCTATCTGGGGGAACATGCTGTCTGGACCGGTCCCGATGGGAAGGCGGTTCTGGCCCCCCCAAAACAGTTGAAAAAAATCCAGGGCTATTATGGACTGGTCTTCCAGGACTTTAACCTCTTTCCCCATTATTCGGTGATAAGGAATGTTACCGATGCCCTGATCACTGTGCAGAAGAAGAGTAAGGAAGAAGCCCTAGCCATTGGCCGCGATTTACTAAAGAAAATGGCCCTGTCTGAGAAAGAAGATGCCTATCCCTACCAGCTGTCAGGGGGGCAGCAGCAGCGGGTTTCCATAGCCCGGGCCCTGGCCTTGAACCCGAAGGTACTGTTTTTCGATGAACCAACTTCGGCCCTTGACCCCGAATTGACGGGGGAAATCCTGAAGGTTATCAAGGACCTGGCGGCAGAGAACATGACCATGGTTATCGTAACCCATGAAATCGCCTTTGCCAGGGATGTGGCGGATCATATTATTTTCATGGATGGAGGGGTTATCGTCGAAGAAGGGCCTCCGGAAGAAGTGATCAACAATCCCCAAAATGAACGCACTAAGGCCTTTTTGAACAGATTTGAAAGGTGAGTCTCAGCGACAAGCCAGGAACAAGACAGGGGACGGTTCTCGACAAGACAGGGACAAGACAGGGGACGGTTCTCGGGACAAGACAGGGGACGGTTCTCTGTCCTATCCTAGATAGGACAGAGAACCGTCCCCTGTCTTGTCTCACCCTGTCTTGTCACTCCTGTCTTATCTATCTTATCTAACCACTACCGCGCCCAGTTCCTTTATGGTAGCCGGGGTCAGGTGAAAGATAGTGTCAAAAAGCTTGGTTTTAAAGGTGCCGGGCCCCCCATTGCTGCCCAGAGCCCGGTAAGCAACCTCACCAGCAATTCCCATGGTCAT
>DUVO01000322.1 GCA_012841005.1 Bacillota bacterium
AGTGCGGGACAAAACCGCCAGGAGACTACCCAACCCCCCATTGGCCAGGGCCTGGCCGAAATCACGCCTCCCGGTTTTGGCATAATTGGCCTCCACCTCTCCTTTCCGTTCCCTTTGAAAATGGGAGAGGGCACTGCCGGAAATAAAAAAAGCCATCAGCATAGAGAACCAGAGTACGCCACCAAAACCCATGATCAGGGTGCCGACCAGCACCGCACCCCAAAAACCGCTTTCCGACAGGGAGCCCTTACGGTAACCAACCCCTGCCACCAAAGCGCTGGCCCCCAACCCCCATAAAAGCATGTGCATAGTATCTTCCCCTTTCTCCAAAGACAGCTAGAAAAATAGAGCAGCACCGGAAGTAAGCAGGGGCACCAGGATATTATCAAGGCCGGCTCCGGAAACCGCCTCTACACCAGCTGCCACCCCGGCCAGCAGAATTGCCCGTAAGGCGGCATCGGCAAACCCGAGGGGAGCAAAGGCAGTTAAAAACGGGGTGATGGCCAGAAAAGAAAAGAGAAACATGGCCAGGGACCCCTCAATACTCTTCCTGTTCCCAAGGATGCTGTAAACCCGCCTCCCCCATCTCTGCCCCACAATGGCGGCAAATCCGTCTCCCCAGGTCATGGCCATAATTCCCACTCCACCCAGATAGGGAACCGTATCCCATGTCAACCACACCAAAATGCTTAAGGAAATGGGAAAATAAACGGTCCCTAAATTGCCGCTTTCCTGCAGTTCCATCGCCTTAAAAATTTTCCACCGGTAGGAAGCATAATTAAGAACAATAAAGGTAACTGGTGGAATAAGGGCGAAAACCTTGCTTGTGAAAAAAAGCAGTGCCAGGATATACCAGTTCCCCACCCCTATGTGGACAAACTTCCGGGTAAACTCCGGGGAAAGCCGCCAGACCTTCCGGATCCCTTCACCCAGGAGCAATATCCCAAAAACATACCCATAGGAAACCATCAGCCCCAATACATTATTGTTCATACCGCCACTCTCCTTTTTCTCAGTACCGGGATACCTTTCTACCACCACAAAAAAAAATCCTCCTTTCCCGGACAGATTGGAGGATCTTCGCACAGGATAACTATTCTCACCTCTAAACAGCACCCGCCAGAGCCAGGCGAATTTCCCTTTGCACCCGGGGCTCCCCTTCCCCGGAAAGGGCCCTTTCCAATGCCCCCCTGGCCCGTCTATTCCCCAGACGCCCCAGGGCCCAGGCAGCATGGCCGCGGATGACGGGCCGGGGATCCCGGAGGCAATTCTCCAGCACCGGGAGCAAATCAGGATCACCAAGATTCCCCACCGCCACCAGGGCATTGCGCTGGAGAACAGTCCTTCCCCGCCAACCGGCAGCACTAGTGCCAAAGGCGGTTTTGAATTCCCGGTTATTCATGCCCAGCAATTGCACCAGTTGAGGCCGGTGTTCCTGGCCCCCCGGGAAAAAACCCGGCTCTGCCGTAACGGGAATATCGCGGTTGTGGGGACACACCTCCTGGCAAGTATCACAGCCGTAAAGGCGGGAACCCAGGGCCTGCCGCAGGTCCAGGGGGAAATAACCCTTCCTCTGGGTAAGGCAGGAAAGGCAACGTTCAGGATCCAGTACCCCGGGAGCCACCAGGGCGCCGGTGGGACAGGCCCGCAGGCAGAGGTCACAATTTCCACAGTCTTTCTGTTTGGGGGAATTGGGAGAAAGGTTTACTGTGGTCAATATCCCCCCCAGGGACACCCAGGAGCCAAACCGGGTCACCAGCAGGGTATTCTTGCCGAACCAACCCAACCCGGCCCTCCGGGCAACCTCCTTATCCAACAAGGGCCCGGTATCAACAAAGGCCATGTGCCGGGAACCGGGCACTTCCCGCCGCAAAAAGTCCTGAAGCAGCTCCAGTTTCGCCCCCACTACCCGGTGATAATCCTGGCCCCAGGCGATCCGGGCCAAATAACCCCGGTAACCACCGGGAGGGGGAAACTTGCCCTGGTAGTAGACTAAACCCACGGCAATTATGCTTTTGGCCCCGGGTAAATTCAGGGCAGGGTTACAGGCCCGGTCCAGGTCCGCAGGGGCAAAGGGGGCATACAGGCCCCGCCGGCGCCGGTCCTCCAGGAGCCGCCGCGTTGCCGGAAAAGGTTCGGCGCCGGTTACCCCGATAAGGTCGACACCTATCTCCCGGGCATAGCAAAATAGTTCTTCTACCAGGATCATGCCCCTGCCTCCTCTGCCAGCCCCGCTGGACAGTATACCAGCAGGGAGCACTCCCCACACCGGGGCCTTTGGGCCCGGCACACCCGGCGGCCGTGCCTGATCAGCCACTGGTGGGCCCGGGACCATTTGGAGCGGGGAATAGCCTGCAGCAATTCCTGTTCCGTAGCCAGGGGTGTCTTCCCCCGCGCCAGCTCCAGCCGGTGGCTGACCCGGAAAACATGGGTATCAACGGCCAGGGCATCCTGACCGAAGGCCTGGCTGAGGATAACATTGGCCAATTTCCGCCCCACTCCCGGAAGGG
>DUVO01000053.1 GCA_012841005.1 Bacillota bacterium
GGTGGCGGCAGCCGCCGCCCCGGCAACGGTATTCGGAATATCATGGAGTTTCAGGTCCAGAAAAACCCTGGCCCCCATTTCCTTCAGGGAATCAACAACAGCTTCCCCCGCGGCGGTAAATAGTTCCAGGCCCACTTTAAACCAGGTTGCCTCGGGCCACACTTTCCCGGCCAGGGTCAGGGCCTCTTCCCGGGAGGGAAAATCCAGGGCAACTATGAGTTGTTCCCGGTTTGGCATAGTCCACTCCTCCTTTTTCTTCTCTAGTACCCAAAAAATAACCTGAGCTATCGACAGAGGGTTCTATACATTGCAGTAGTTTACCCCTTCCCAGTCCGCCCATTTCATAAAACAAGCCTTCCCGCTGCCAAACGAGAAGGCTGATAAAACATTTCCGGGAACCGGGAGTTAAACCTCCCCTCTTCCCCATCGTATCCTTCCCGGCCTCACGGGACCGTCTTTAAAGGAGTCCAATTCACTTTTCCTGGTTAGTCTAGCAGAAAAAGACCGACCTGTCAATTGCTGCCGCATCCATATTTCTTTATCCACCTGCAACGGCGGGAATGATCTTAATAGTCCCCGCGGAAGCCGTGAGCTGCCCTTCCCTGGGGGTAACCAGTCCGTTAACCAGTACCAAAAGCCCGTCGGTATCCCCCAGTTGGGGGTAGGCAGCGGCAAACCCTTCCAAAAACCGGCCCACGGTAATCCCCTCCGGCACCCGGAAGGTAATCTTGTCCTGCCCCACTTGGCGGTCAAAGGGAGGATAGAGGATCACCTGCAGCTCCAGCATATACTCTCACATCCTTCCGGGTAGCTGCTTTCCCTCAAGAAGCAAAGGATTCCAGGTCCAATTGACTCAGAACCCCACGATCCGGCCATCCGGTTTTCCTGTTCCACCGGCCCAGCCGCAATAACGGTTCCGCCCTCTGTCCCGTTCTTTCCCGCTGCGACCCCTTCCCCCATGGGGGTACAGCCGCAACCGCCGCGGAAGGCTGTCTGCGGCAACTCCATCATTTGCTGTCGGCTCCTGCCAGTTCTTCAACCCAATGGGGCAATTGGCGGCAGGCCTCTTCGTTGAGGCTCAGGATCGTCTTGAGCCCAGCGACAGGCAAATTGTCGAAGTGAATCCCCGCCACCACAACGGCCGGCCGGCCGCTGATCAGGCAGAGGGCCTCGGCCAGGGGCATGGCTACACCATCATCCTTATGTCCCGTTACGTTTAGAACCGACAGGGTGGTGCTGGCCCTGGCCGGGTCCGCCAAACTGGGGCGGGGAAGGGCCAGGACAATACTGCCCACATGCTCCTCCCCTCCCCCTACAACCAGGCTGTAATCATCGCCCAGCCTTGTCAGTTGATAATGCAGGACATATTCCCCCTTCTGCAGCCGCTTATGCAGGGTCTGCACCGTTTTCGCCTCCTTCGCTACCCCAGCGTTTAAACAACCCGTCATTGGCTATCCCCACACTGTCCAGGAGACGGCCCACAGTGTGTTCAACCAGATCATCTATGGTCTGGGGACGGTTGTAAAAGGCCGGGACCGGAGGCATGATGACCGCCCCGGCTCGGGATAATTTCAGCATATTCTCCAGGTGAATCATGTTTAAGGGTGTCTCCCGGGTCAGAAGGAGCAGGGGCCTCCTCTCCTTGAGACACACGTCGGCAGCCCGGACCATCAGGTTCTCGGTATAGCCAGTGGCAATCCCGGCCAGGGTCTTCATACTACAGGGGGCTATTATCATGCCCCCCGTCCGGAAAGAGCCGCTGGAAACGGGAGCCCCTAAATCGTTGTTGTCCAGGACCCGATAGGCCAGGGAACGGACATAATCTGGAGCATAATCTGTCTCAATGCGGATGGTTTCTTCCGCCCACCGGGTCATAATCAGATAGGTCTCTACCCCATATTTCTTAAGGGCTTCCAAAAGGCGTATACCATAAATCGCCCCTGAGGCACCGGTTATTCCAACCACTAAACGCACCAACGCCACCCCATTTCTGCTTATTCCTCCACCATTGCTCCCTGCACTTCCTTGATATCCTGGAGGCCGTGGCGTACCAGGTAATCCTCCAGACCTGTTATGACATTTATTGCTGCTTCCGGATCCACGAAATTACCCGTCCCGATACCGACGGCACTGGCCCCTGCCAGGGGAAATTCCAGGGCATCGGCGGCAGTGAAAATACCACCCACCCCTATGACCGGCAGTTGGGTAACCTGGACAAGCTCCCAAACCCGGTGGAGGGCCAGGGGTTTAATAGCCGGAACCGACAACCCGCCCCGGGGGGTTCCCAACCGGGAGCGGCGGGTTTCCGGATCTAAGGCCATGGCTCAATAGCTATTGCTCACCGTCAGAGCCGCTGCTCCTTCAGCCTCCACAGTACGGGCTATCTCGGCCGGGTCACCGGCATCGGGCGACAGTTTGACCCAAACTGGAACAGCGGCCTCTTCCCGGACGGCAGCTACAACGGAACCGGCCCAGTCCCGGTATCCCCCGGCTCCCAATTCCCGGTAGTGCCGCCAGGAGATGTATAAATTAACCTCCAGGGCACTGATTTTCGGCAGGGCCGAAAGCTCCCTGGCCAGAGTGCGGAATTCCTCAATACTTTCACCATAAATGCTGGCAATGAGAGGAGTATCCAGCTTTGCCAGATTAGGATAAAATCTTGCAATAAATCCATGCTAAGTCCTTGCAAGGCCCGGGAACAATCCAGCCTTATTCCACTCCCTTTAGTTCCGGTCAGCCGGTGATCTTGATGCCCGCATATCGGACCTTCAATGACCGGAGCAGGATCTCACATTTAACCTTTACTACACCCCGTAGGGAATAAATATTTGCCGCCATAAAACGGTGTAAGTGATCAATGTCCTCGAACAAGGCATGGATGTGAAGCTTACTGCTCCCCGATACCTCGTGCACCCTGAAGACGGGTTCCTCATTGATAATCTTCTCGGTAATGGTGGCCAGGCTGTAGGGTTCCACCTCCAATTCGATCAGGGCTGAGATATGGTACCCTACCTTGCGGGGATCGACAACCACGCTAAACTTTTCGATCACCCCCCGCTCCACCAGGGACTGAACCCTCTCCCGGGCCGCTACCCGGGAAAGATTGACCCGTCGGCCTAATTCGGCAAAGGATATCCGGGCATCCTCTGTCAGGATAGCGAGGATTTGGTTGTCAATTTCATCTAAATTGGGAAAGAAAGCCACCCTTATCCCTCCCACTGGTATAATATTTTTTTACCGATTTCCGCCCTTTTCTTTCCGTTGTTATTTACATTCGTCACTGGTTGGCCGATTCCTCCTAGCAAATGATAGTATCATTCCCTCCGTTGGATAAAGATAGCCAAAAACTACAGCTGTTTGCCAGGAAAAAAGGGTGTCTCCGGGCATGAGGTCCAGCAAGGTCCCCTCCGCACCGCAAGACACCCGCACTCTGGGCATACATTTATTGAATCCTGGACGGTAGCTTTTTCCCCAATGGTAGGTTTGGCCTTAATTCCCCTTCATATAGTTCATCAGCATTTCGGTAATATAAGGTTCGTCCTGCCCCGGGGTGTAGACCCGGGCATATTCCTCTCTCTTGCCCAGGGGGGCTGTGGCATCGATCCCCATCTTCGAACTGGAGCGGGGGGCCGGGGCCGAGGGGTCGAGGGTGGGGCTGTACATGGTGGGCAGGATGATGACATCCCTTTCTGCCTGTACCCTGGTATTGACGGCCCATTCTACTTCCAGGGGATTGTAAATATCAATATCTTCATCGACGACGATTACCAGTTTTGCCCCGATATTGGCTGCCAATAGGGCAGTAATGATATTGCGTGGCTCGTATTCATGGCGCTTTTTAATGGAGACAACCAAATGATGGCGGGAGGTGCCGCCGGGAGTCATCCGGATATCCTTGATATCAGGACAAATCTTATAAGCCTCCTGGTAGGCGATGGCCGTCGCCGCCAGGTCCATCATCCAGTGGTTTTCTGTCATAGGCATCCCCGTGAGAACATTCTGGTAGATGGGTTTTTGCCGCATGGTAATGGCAGTTACCTCCAACACCGGGGCCTGCCGGACCCAGCTATAGGTTCCCGGGTATTCCCCGAAGGGACCATCGTCCGCCCGGCGGTGGGGAATAGTCCGCCCTTCGATGACAATCTCCGCCGTAGCCGGAACTTCTACATCTATGGTTTCACATTTCACCAGTTCGACGGGTTCTCCCCGCATACCCCCGGCGATATACATTTCGTCAGTACCCAGGGGCGGGCGGCACTGGGAAGCAATAGCCGTTGCCGGTTCCACTCCGATGGCGGTAGCAATCTCCGTGGGCTGATCATTATCTTCATACCGCGAGATAATTATCCCCAACTGCCGCCCCATGGGAGCGTAGACTGTCAGATGGTTTCGGTCCAAAAGGAGCATCCGGTGCATGGAACAGTTCCGCGCCCCGGATACCGGATCCCTGGCGATTTGAATCCCGCCGGTTATATAGGGTCCCGCATCCTTTTCAAAGTTGGTGATTATGGGAAGTTTAAAAAGGTCAATATCATCGCCCTTCCAGACAACTTCCTTTACCGGTCCGTCGGCCACCAGTTTTGGCTCCAGCAGCTGTTTTTCCTTTTTAATATATTCCTGGAGGAGGTTGTCCTCATTCAGCCCCAAGGCCTGGGCAATGCGTCGGCGCGCCCCATAGAGACCGCCAAGAACCGGCATCTCGTAGCCCTTGACGTTGGTAAACAAGAGAGCCGGCCCATCCAAATCAGAGGTTTTCCGAGAAAAGGCAGCAATTTCGTATTCCGTTGAAACCTCCCGGTCAACAACAAAAAGATCACGGCGTTCCTTGAGATAATCTAAGAATTCCCTCAGGTCTTTAAAAGCCACTTTTTTCCCTCCTATTTCCTGTTCGCCATCATTTTTTGTGGTATTGGTAATAGAGCTTTGGACCCACTATCATCCTTTTTAAGATACTGCCAAGTATCCCCGGAAAAAGAAATTAGCCTCTGTAAACTAGGAATCAACACCGGCTTTTTGGGTCCTGGAAACACCAATTTTACTCAGGACAGTGGCAACTACTAAAAGTCCAAGCCCTGCAATATCTGTGTATAGACCTGGCTGCAGCAGAGCAAGGGCAGAGGCAAAGAAAAGGAAACGGGTGAATCCCCCAATTTTCCTGCCGAGCCAGCCCACAATTGATGCTGCCAGGGCGAGGCAACCGATCAAGGCCGTTACGACAGCAAAGATTGTCGCCCCCGGTGTGCCCATCAATAGTAGTTCGGGGGAAAAGACAAACATAAAGGGGATAATAAAGGACACTGCCGCCAGCTTAACTGCGGTAATCCCTGTCTGGATGGGGTCAGATCCGGCAATTCCTGCCGCTGCATAGGTAGAGAGGGCTACCGGCGGGGTAATGGTAGAAAGGGCGCCAAAGTAAAGAATAAACAGGTGGGCCGGTAAAACATCGACCCCCATGTTCACAAGGGCTGGAGCGCCCAACACAGCCAGGACCAAATAGGCCGCCGTTGTTGGCAGACCCATCCCCATGACCAGAGAAACCAGCATAGTCAGGGGCAGTGCCAGGAACACTCGCCCCATAGATAGTTCTACAATCAGTCGGGACATCTTAACGCCCAATCCAGTCAAGGTAACAATTCCAATAATAATTCCAGCACAGGCACAGGCAGCCGAAATGGACCGGGCAGTCTTGGCCGTTTTATAAAAGGCATCCCCGAAATCACGGGGGGTAAAACGGGTCTCCTTCCGGAAAAAACTAATAGCAATAGTAATAAAGAAAGCATATATTCCGGCCTTCATGGCGCTGTCGCCTTTAACGAGAATATGGATCAGGACAATCAGGGGCAGCAGGTAGTAAAAACCCTCTTTGAAGACTGTGGCTAATTTGGGCAGTTCCTCTGACTGCATAGGCTGCATATTCATTTTTTTGGCCTCAAGGTAGACTGCCATGGCAATGGAAACAAAATATAAAATGGCCGGCAGAAGAGCCGCCTTCGCAATTTCAATGTATTTAACCCCAATCATCTCCGCCATCAGGAAGGCTACCGCTCCCATAACCGGGGGCATTATCTGTCCACCGTTGGACGCTACGGCTTCGACAGCGGCCGCAAAATCGGGACGAAAACCTGTCTTTTTCATTA
>DUVO01000010.1 GCA_012841005.1 Bacillota bacterium
ATGGGCACTTCGATCAGGCCGGTGTTTCTTATCTTGCCCACCAGGGAAAAAACCTTCGTCCCCGGGCTGTTTTCACGGCCAATGGAACGAAACCACCCGGCCCCCCGGTTGATTATTACCGGTATATTGGCCCAGGTTTCCACATTATTGAGGGCCGTCGGCTTTTCCCACAGCCCCCTCTCCACAGAACGAATATACTTGACCCGGGGCTCGCCAACCCTTCCCTCTATAGAAGCCATTAGAGCAGTGGATTCACCGCACACAAAGGCCCCCCCGCCCCTGACAATCTGGATATCAAAATTGAAGCCTTTCTGCAAGATATTCCGGCCCAAAAAACCCCGCTTTCGTGCCTCCTGGAGGGCAGTAGTCATGTTCTTAATGGCCAGAGAATACTCATCCCTGATGTAGATAAAGCCGACTTCAGCACCAATGGCATAAGCGCATATGAGCATCCCCTCAATCACACTATGGGGGTCCCCTTCCATTATGCTCCGATCCATAAAGGCCCCCGGATCCCCCTCATCGCCGTTGCAGACTACATATTTGGGAAAGACCCCAGCACTTTCGCACTGTTTCCACTTGACCCCCGTGGGAAAACCGGCCCCACCCCTCCCCCGCAAGCCCGAGTTTTCAATTTCGGCAATTACTTCCCGGGGGGACATTGCAGTCAATACCTTTTGCAGGGCCTTGTAACCAGCCCTCCCGATATAATCATCAATGGAGGCAGGATCAATTTCCCCGATATTGCGCAGGGCAATTTTAAATTGCCTTTTGTAAAATTCAGTTTCCCGGTGGGATTTTACCCTCTCGCCTGTGGCAGAATCCAGGTAAAGGAGCCTGGTAATAATCTCATTATTGCACACAGACCGCGCAAAGATCTCATCGATATCCGTCGCCTTGACACCACAGTAGAATATATCATCAGGCTGGATTTTCACAATGGGGCCCTTCTCGCACAGGCCATTGCAACCGGTAGCTTTTAGCACCGGGTGTATTCTGGCCCTGATGCCGGACTCTTCTATTCTTTTTTTTAAACCCTTATATATCTCCAGACTGTTGTTGGCCAGACAGCCGGTCCCACAGCAGACGAGTACTGTCTTGACAGGTTTTCTCCCAAAAAATATCACTGTTATCCCTTCGCCTCCAATTCCTCCAGGATCTTACCCAGCGATGCCGGCGCTACCTTGCCGTAGTATTGATCGTTAATGACCATTACAGGAGCCAGGGCGCAGGAACCAAGACAATTGACGGTTTCCAGGGAATATTTGCCATCGGCGGAGGTTTCCCCCGGTGCTATCTTTAAGAGCCGTTGAATTTCCTCAATAAGCAAACCGGACCCCCGGATATGGCAGGCGGTCCCGTCGCAAACCTTGATCACATACTGGCCCTTGGGTTCCAGGGTAAGGGCTTTATAAAAGGTAGCCATGCTGTAAAGCCTGCTCATTGGCACCGAAAAATGCTCCCGAACCAACCCCAAGACTTCCCGGGGCAGGTAATTATACTCCTTCTGGATATCCTGCAGGGCAGCCAGCAAAAACCGCTGTTCCCTGGGGTATTTTGTTATTATCTCCTTTGCCTGGGAAAGGCCTTCCCGGATGCTACCCACTGGCATCTATACACCCACCTTCTCAAGATTGAATTAGCCACCGGCCACGACAGGGAAGATCGAAACCTCATCCTCCTCATCCAGGACGGTATCAACTCCGTCCAGGTGGACAATATTTCTCCCGTTAACAAGGATTATTACCCGGTCACTTACCTGGTTACCGGCCAGAACTGCCCCCCTAAAGGTATTTCCATATTTGTTGCTTAGATACAGGAGCAGTTCCCCCACCGTGCCGGAAAATTGGACTGTGTCCTCCCTTACTCCCGCACAATCCCTTATATGGGCAAAAAACTTCACCTTCATGTCCATTTCTCCTTAATAGTGATTACCTGCAGATCCCGGGAGGAAAAGCTGCAGGTAATCACAGATTTGCCCTTCTATGCGCCCTCTACCGGAGGGAAAGCTCGGCCATTTTTTCCTCCGTCGGTACGCCATCCTCATTCCAACCCCTGACTACATAATATTCCTTGAGCATCACTTCCAGCTGGTTCACTTTGCCCCTGGCCGGTCCTGAAGGCAGGGGTTCCTCCAGGAGCCTTGGGGGCAAGGTATCATCGGCCTTGGTAAATCCAGCCCTGATGTTGAATAGCCGCTCCAGGTTCCAGATCCGCTCGCCAATCCGCAGAATTTCTTCATCTGTACAGCCCCAACCCACGGCCGCCCGCAGCATCCCGGCCAAATCCGGCAGCCCCAGGGCAAAGCTTGTAAAGAGACAGATCCCTGCCGAATCAAAGACTGCCGTCAGGTCCTGGAAGATCTTGAGCCACCCGGCTTTTTCATCGGTCACCAGGGGATCGAGTTTTTCCGGGATACCCAGCACTTCCACAGAAGTCATATAGCCCCGGACATGGCACCCACCCCGGTTGGATGTGGCATAGGAGAGGCCCATACCCTGGACCCCTCTGGCATCGTAGGCGGGCATTTCCTGCTTTTTAACCGACATGGAAAGTTCCGAATGCCCCCATTTTTCCGCCAGCCGGTAGGATCCCAGGGCAAGCTGATCCCCGAAGCCATCCCGCATTCCCGTCATCCGGGTCAGTTCCACAATGGCTTCCGCGTCGCCGAAATTGAGTTCCCGGCCCACTTCCTCTTTGCTCAGGATGCCTTTTTCGTACATTTCCATGGCACAGGCGATAGTGGCGCCCATGGTAATGGGGTCAAGACCCAGTTCATTGCAGATGAAATTGGCCTGGCAAATGGCGGCCAGATCCCCTACCCCGCAAGCGGCACCGTAGGACCATTCGGCCTCATATTCGGGGCCCTCACCAAAGGACTTGAACTTGCCTTCCGGTATTTTGGTAAGGCGGCCACAACCGATGGAACAGCCGAAGCAGCCCTTGTTCCTGATCAGGTATTTTTCCACCAGGGCTTCGCCGCTTATATTCTCGGCATGTTCAAAAATGCCGCCATCCCTCCAGTTCCGGGTCGGCAGCGCCCCCATTTGGTTGAGGATGTTCACCAGTACCCCCGTACCATAGGTGGGTAAGCCTTCACCGGTGACTGGATGTGCCTTCAGTTTCCTTCTCGCTTCGGTGCAGACTTCCAGGAACTTTTCCGGATCGGCAACTTCTACCGATTTGCTTCCCCTCACCACGACGGCCTTTAAGTTCTTGGCGCCCATGACGGCCCCCATACCGGTACGTCCCGCCGCCCTGTTTTTATCATTCATAACAGTGGCAAAAAGGACTCCTTTTTCTCCCGCCGGGCCAATGCAGGCAACCCTGGCATCTTCCCGGGTTTCTTCCAGCAATTTATCGGTGGTTTCAAATACATTTTTCCCCCAGAGATGTCCGGCAGGGCGCAGTTCCACCTTATCATCATCAATCCAGAGGTAAACCGGCTGATCCGCTTTTCCCTCAAAAATTATCCCATCATAGCCGGCAAACTTCAGTTCCGGGCCAAAATGTCCGCCGGAGTTGGCACACCCTATGGTTCCCGTCAAGGGTGCCTTGGCAATAACCATATATCTACCCGGACTGGCCGCCATAGTGCCGGTGAGGGGTCCGGTCATAAATATCAACTTGTTTTCGGGGCTCAAAGGGTCAACCCGGGGGTCGACTTCGTCCATCATAATCTTTGTTCCCAGGCCCCTGCCACCCAGGTACAACCTGGCATCACTCCGGGCGAGGGCTTCCTTTTTAATAGTTCCTTCGGAGAGATTAACCCGTAAAATGCATCCCGTCCAACCGATCATCATTCACTCACCTCCCCGAATAACTCCTTGAATCTTTCCGCAATAACCTTCTTGCGCCTAATTGTACTGGGGGCGGCTTCCTTGAATTCGATGGCCCCTGACGGGCAGAACTCGGCACATTTTGGTTCACCGTTGCAGAGATCGCATTTTACTACCTTCTTTTCCGTGGGACTGAAGGTAATGTTCCCCAGGGGACAGGCACTCACACACAGCTTACACCCGATACACCTTTTTTCCTCAATGGCCACCATACCGTCTGCCCTTTTGGCAATGGCCCCTGTCGGGCATACCTTCATACAGGAAGGATCTTCACACTGCATGCACATCATCGGCACGGATATAGCTGCTTCATCGTACATAAGGACAGATACCCTTGCATTCTTGGGATTGAAGGCCTTGATTTTGTTAAAAGAGCAAACAATCTCACAGGTCCTGCAGCCGATACATTTTTCCGGTGATAACATGAGGATTTTGCTCAATTAACCTCTGGTCACCGGCAATATCCGGTGCCAGATCTCACCTCCTTTTCCTTACGTTGGATTCCCGGATACTTCCCGTCCTTCCACTCTTTACCCGGGTAACACCCCAGGGGGCACCGCAGCCGGCAACAGGCTTCCGTGGTTTTGACAAACCCTCCTTACGGTAACATAAAACACCTCCCGCCCTAAGGAGATATTGTTCCGGCAAAACCACAGTAGGCTTGCGTCCGACCAGTAAGCCGGTGCCCAATCTGTCTCTCTCCCCCTGCCGGTACCTGACCCGGCAGAGGCGAAATATTTTAAGAGCTGGCCTGGAATTGAAAGATGAGAAAAAGTCGCAGCTTGCGGGTGAAAAAAAGGACATCTGGAGTAGGAATTTTTATAAACCAGGTAAATGGTAATATTTTCATTCAATTAAATCTCTTTTGATTTAATTTTAGCCCGGCGTTGAAAAAAATGTCAATATTTAACTTCGAACATAACGCCACCACCGGGGTAACAGGAGGGATAGTCGCGACAGCTTTTTTTGCCCATTTTCCCGAAAAAAGGGCCATTGCCCGGCCAAAGAAAAAAGGCAACAGAAGCCTTCCCTTCCTCCTGTCACCTTGCTTAACACCTGACACTCTAAGTACCTACTTGGATAATTGTACGACCGTAACCCCGGTACCCCCTTCCCGATATCCGCCCAGGCGAAAGGACTGGATATGGGGATGATGGGCCAAGAGGTCCTGGACAGCTTTCCGCAAGGCCCCCGTTCCCTTACCATGAATCAGGTAAACCTGATCCAGGCCCGCCAGGTAGGCGTCATCCAGGTATTTCTCCACCTGGTAAACCGCCTCATCGGTAGTTAACCCCCGTAAATCAAGTTCCGCTGCCACCTCCTGGGCCTTGGCGCTGTAGAGGCGACCGGTACCGGATTTGGGAGCAGCAGCGGCTTCCGGTGCTACCCGCTGCACCTGTTCCAATTCCACCATGACCTTCATCAGCCCCATCTGAACCAGAACTTGATTGCCCGTGGGTGCTTCCAGGACATAACCCTTCTGGTTCAAGTGGGTGAGTAAAACGGTTTCTCCCGGCTTCAAATCCCGGGGAGCCTCCTGCCTCTCTTCGGGAAGCAGGCCCTCCATTTCCTCCTCCAATTCTTCCCGCAGCTTTGCCAGGCCGCTCCGGGCCTCCTGGGCCACCTGGGTACACTCCCGCTCCAATAGGTTCCTGGTCTCTTTTCGCAGCTCAGCCAGGATCATTTCTGCTTCCCTCCGGGCCCTGTTCACAATCACCAGGGCGTCCTGCCGGGCCCTGGCCAGGGTGTGCCGGCGCTCTTCCTCTAAACGGGCCACTTCCCTTTCATACCGCTCCTGCAGGCTTTGCAGGCGGTATCTAACCCGTTCCGCCTCAGTCCGATCGTGAAAGGCCTTCACCCTGTCCTCTTCCAGGGACTTGATCAGGTCCTCCACCCGGACGGCCTCCTTGCTTAAAAAATCCCTGGCTGTCTTAATTACCTCTTCCGGCAGCCCCAATCGCCGGGCGATGGCAAAGGCATTGCTGCTTCCGGGCACACCGATGAGGAGGTTATAGGTGGGGGCCAGTGTTTCCACATTAAACTCCACCGAAGCATTCTCAACCCGGGGATATCTGTAGGCAAAGGTCTTCAATTCACTGTAATGGGTGGTGGCAACAACCCTGGTCTGACGGGCGTGCAGGTTATGGAGAATGGCCATTCCCAGGGCCGCACCTTCCGTCGGGTCAGTCCCGGCCCCCAATTCGTCCAACAGCACCAGGGACCTGGCAGTACAGCGGGTGAGGATATCGATAATATTCTTCATATGCCCGGAAAAGGTGCTCAGGCTCTGTTCAATGCTCTGCTCATCGCCAATGTCCACAAAAACCTGGTCGAAAACTGCCGTCTCGGCGCCGGGAGCGGCAGGCAGGTGTAAACCCGCCTGGGCCATCACCGCCAGGAGCCCCAGTGTCTTAAGGGTCACCGTCTTGCCCCCGGTATTGGGCCCTGTTATTACCAGGATATGAAAATCACGTCCCAGGTAGAGGTCAATGGGGACTACTTCTCCCTCCAACAGGGGATGACGGGCCTGGGGTAGATCGATATATCCCTCTTGATTAAAGCGGGGCTCGACTCCATCCAGCTCCAGGCTGTAGCGGGCCTTGGCAAAGGCAAAATCCAGCCGGGCCAGAACTGATAAATTATTTTGGATAACATCGGCCACCTGGGCCACTGCCTGGGAAAGCTCAGCCAGGATCCTTTCCACTTCCCGCTTCTCGGCGGCCTGGCACTCCCGCAGGCGGTTGTTGAGCTCCACCACCGCCATGGGTTCAATAAAAAGGGTTGCCCCGCTGCCCGACTGGTCATGGACAATCCCCGCCACCTGGTTCCGGTATTCCTGCTTGACGGGAATCACATAGCGATTTTCCCGAATGGTTACTATTGGTTCCTGGAGGAATTTCTGCATGGTGCTGGCGCGGACTATACTGTCCAAGCGCTCCTTGATCCGGGTATTGATACTGGCAATCTGCCTGCGGATCCGGTACAGCTCTGCACTGGCCCTGTCGGCCAGTTCTTCTTCGGAGACTATTGCGTCCCGGATCCGTTTCTCCAAATCGGGGAAATTCTGGATCTCCGCCGCATATTTCTGGAGCAGGGGGCTTACTTCCCCTAAAGGTTCAAAAAATTTCTGCAAGCGCCGTCCCGCGGCCAGGACATCGGCCACCGCCAGCAGCTCCCGGAGTTCCAGACTGGCCCCTACCTTGGTCTTACGCAAAGACGGCCTGATATTACTAATTCCCTCCAGGGGAACCCGGGAAAAGGACCGAAGTATACTGCGGGCTTCCGTCGTTTCCTGCTGCCTCTGGACGATTAGTTCCAGGTCAGATACCGGTTCCAGGGCCAGGGCCAGCTCCCGCCCCAAACTGCTGGCTGCCAACCGGCCCAATTTCTCCCTGATTAGCGGGAATTCCACTTTCTCCAAAACCCTTTTATCCATCAGCCACACCTTTCTTGCCTTTTATAAATATAATAAATATAATCCTGACATTTATTCTACGCCCCGGTAGTAATGGCCCTTGGTTTTCCCCTCTGGATACAGCCTCTCTGCGGCGGCCGCCAGTTCTTCCCCGTCAAAATCCCGGTCGGCATAGGCCCTCAAGCCTTCCCGGTAAAGTCTTGTTGTCGCGGCCACATAGGCGGCATCCCGGTTCCGTCCTTCAATCCTGAGAAAATCGACACCTATCCTGGCAAACCGGGGTATATCCTCGACCAGGCACATCTCCCGGGCGTTGAAAAGGTGCATCCTTCCCTGCCGGTCCCGCAGGAAGGGAAACATGATACCCTTTCGGTCTTTTAGATATAGGTCCGCACTCTGCCGGGCCGCTGTCCCCTGGGCGCCCCTCCCCTTTCCAGCACCGGCAAATTCAGAAAAATAGTGCTCGGTAACCATGAGGGGCAATTGTCCGGCCGCCAGACACTCCACCTCCAGGGAAGACCGCAGGACAATATCCTCAACCTGCTTAAAATCCAATTCCGGCGAAAGGGTTGCCCTCCCGACCCCATGATCCCGGAGAAAATCCAGGGCCAGGCTGTTGAAAAGATTGAAGCCATAATCGACGGCCAGGGGAAGGTCCAGCTCCTCCCGGGCCATCTGGAAGACCGCCAGGTTGCCGGCCTGAAGGCCGTCCACCCCCAGGGCCGCCCCTTCCCAGAAAAAGTCCCTCACAGCCGCGACCGGTAGTAAAACCCCGGTTGAAAATCTGGCCCAGCTGCCGTTTTTCCTCAGCCGTTACCCGGTAGTTTTCCGGATCTGCCCAGTAGCGGTCCAGGGCTTCCCGGTAGATCCGGACAACAGTGGCCACATATTCGGGCCTCTTCATGCGCCCTTCTATCTTAAAGGCCGCCACCCCCGCCCGGCACAGGTCGGGGATGTATTCAATCAGCGCAGGTCCCTGGTACTCAGCAGGTGTCCCTCCCGGACTTCCTCCCCTCTTCCCGGCTCATCCCCGCGGACCAGGCTGTATTCCAGGCGGCAGGGTTGGGCACAGCGCCCCCGGTTGCCACTCCGGCCCCAGATCAGGCTACTCATCAGGCACTGTCCCGAATAACAGATACAGAGGGCACCGTGGACGAAGACCTCCACCTCCAGGGAGGTACCCTCCACCAGCCGTCTGATTTCCTCCAGACACAGTTCCCGGGCCGGTATAACCCGGGTGAAACCCAAACCTTCCAGGAACCTGGCCCCCTCCAGGTTGTGGACAGTCATCTGGGTGCTGGCATGGAGGGGAAGGGCGGGAAAGAGCTCCCGCACCAGGTGGGCGACCCCTAAATCCTGGACGATTATTCCATCTACGCCCAATTGATAGAGATAGCTGAGATAAGGGACCAGTTCCTCCATTTCGCCGTCGGCGATCAGGGTATTGACAGTGACCAGCACCTTGACCCGGCGCAGGTGGGCTGTCCGCACTGCTTCCTCCAGCTTCTCCCGGGTAAAGTTCTGGGCGTACTGCCGCGCATTGAAGGCCTGGCCTCCCAGGTACACCGCATCGGCGCCATTCTCTATGGCGGCCAGGAGTGAGTCCCAGCTGCCCACAGGAGCCAGCATTTCCGGTTTTTGCATCATCTCCAGCAGGTCACCTCGTTAATTGGAGTAGTTAAGAAAGACCCAGGACGTCAACAACAAAGGAAAAGAAGGTGGGCCGGTATCACCCCTTCTGAAAATAGTCCCGCACCCTTTCCCAGGGCCAGGTATTGATCAGATCCTGGGGTTCCAACCAGCCGCGCCTGGCCGCCGTTATCCCAAAGGCCATCTCCCGCAGCCGCTCCCCCGCGTGGGCATCGGTGTTGACGGCCAATTTGACTCCCATTTCCCTGGCCCGCCTGGCCCAGGTATCGGTCAGATCCAGCCTGTCGGGGGAGGCATTTATCTCCAGCACCGTCCCGCTCCGGGCTGCCGCCGCCAGGACCGCCTCCAGATCTACCGCATAGGGTTCCCGCCGGCCCAGGATGCGGCCGCTGGGATGGGCCAGAATATCCACATGGGGATTGGTAATGGCCTTGATAATGCGCCTGGTCATGGTTTCCCGGTCCTGGCGAAAATGGGAATGGACCGAGGCGATGACCACATCAAGCTGTTCTAAAACACTATCGGGATAATCCAGGGAACCATCGGCCAGAATATCAACTTCCGTTCCCGCTAATAACTGGAAATTATCCAGTCTCCTGTTTATTTCCCTCACCTGTCCTGCCTGCTCCAGGAGCCTTTCCGGGGAGAGGCCGCCAGCAACCGCCAGGGAATGGGAATGATCGGTGATGGCCAGGTAGCTGTATCCCAGCTGCCGGGCGGCTTCCGCCATTTCTTCTATGGATTCAATGCCATCACTCCAATCGGTATGGCAGTGCAGATCCCCCCGGATATCTCCCAGGGTGACCAGGGAGGGAAGATTGCCGGCGGCGGCCGCTTCCACTTCCCCATTATCCTCCCGGAGCTCCGGGGGAATATACTGGAGTTCCAGCAGTTGATAGACTACTTCCTCTTCCGTGACGGGAATAGCCCTGCCAGACTTATGGACCTGACACCCGTCCAGTTCCACACCCAGGGCGGCAGCCCGTTCCTGCAGCCGTTGATAGTGGCGGCGGGAGCCCGTGGCCCACAGCAGGGCCGGGGCATACTGCTTGGGGGTAACTACCCATAAGTCTACTTCAATTCCTAACCTGGTCTTGGCCACGACCCGATTCGTCCCTTTAGCAACGATTTGGGCAATCCGGGGCGAATGGGAAAAGAGATCGATAACCTTTTCCCCCTCTGTGGCGGCCGCCAGGATATCCACATCTCCCACTTCATCCCGGCGCCGCCGCAGGCTTCCGGTAAAGCTTAAGGCCTCTACCTCACCTAATGAAGCCAAATCCTGGTACAATTCCTCGGCCAGGGGCAGGGCCACCCCCAGGGGCACCCGGCCCTGGCGGCTATTGAGGAGGTGAATACCCTTCAAGATCTTAAGTTCCGTCTTGGCGCCCAGGCCGGGCAGCTGGCGCAGCTGCCTTTTGCGGGCTGCCTCCTCCAATTCCGCCAGGGTGGTAATCCCCAGCTGGGAATAACAGGTATGCACCGTCCTGGGACCCACCTCCGGCAGTACCAGCATATCTACCAACCCTGGTGGAACTTCCTGCCGCAGCTCTTCCAGAAAACGGCAGGTGCCTGTACTGAGGATCTCACCAATCTTGGCAGCCAGATCCTTCCCAATCCCGGTAATGGTCGCCAATTTTCCCTGCTCCCATAACTGGCGGATATCCCCCGAAAAACCTTTCAGGGCCCGGGCTGCTCGCCGGTAGGCCCTGATGCGGTAAGGGTTATCACCTTTAAGTTCCAGTAAATCGGCAATTTCCGTAAAAAGCCAGGCAATTTCCAGTTTTTCCAAGTCCACTCCCTCCAGGCTTTATTACAATTCCCTTCTTTCCAGGGGTACCGGTTCCCCCGGCTGCGGCAGGCCCGGGACATCTCCCCCGGGCAGATAATTTTCCACCAGTTCAAGAATCACCGGCATATATTGATCCAGGTAAGGGGCAATGATTGACTCAGACAGGGCCGCCTCCACCGGCGGCAGGGAAAAAAGTTGCAGGACACTGAGGAAAAAGGTGATGGCCACCAGGGCTACCAGGGCACCGACCAGGGCACCGCTGATGGCATTGACGGTATCCAATCCCGGTATTTTTACGATATGGGTACAGATGTACCCCAAAAGCCGCGCCGCCAGCATGACACCCAGGAGGATTAAGAGAAAGGACACCACCGCCAGGAGCGGCAGGGGTAATGTTATATACCGGAGCAGATTCATCTGCAGGGGCTGGTAATAACAGACGGCTAGGGTCAAGCCGGCAATGAGGCCGGCCAATTCAAAGACCTGGAGAATGAAGCCCCGCCGGTAGCCGGACCAGGTCCTGATACCCACGGTGAAAAGGACCACCACGTCCAGCCAGTTCACTCCTCTCCCCCCTCTGGCTTATCATCGCCCTTTTCCCTCGCTGCCCAACCCTTCTCATTCCATCTGGAGGTAAAATAGAGATCGGCAATGTTGACTGCCGCCAGAACAGCCACCTGGGTAGAGGCCAATTTAGGGTTTCGCTCCTTTATCTCTTGCATGATGGCGTCCACATAATGGGCTATTTCCTTAATATATTCAGGATTGGCCCGGCCCTTCAGGGTATATTCTTCCCCAAAAATCCGCACATTTACCTTATTCCTATCCTCACCCAAGTTTCCTCACCCTTTTCTTCGCCATCTAGGGATGGTAATTCCCCATCTGGCCGGAAAAATCCTTCCTTAACCTTAAAAGAACACGGGAGGGAAAAAACCTCCCTCCCTTTTGCTGTTCCTATTGGCGCAGGGCGGCACCCAGGTTACCGGCCAAAGCCCTTACGATCCTGGTGTGGATTTCCGTTACCTCCTCATCGGTAAGGGTCCAGTCCGGGGCCCGGTAAACCAAACTGTAGGCCAGGCTCCTCTTACCGGCAGGTATCTGTTTCCCCTGGTACTGGTCAAAGAGTTTCACCTCCACCAGGAGTTCGCCACCGGCGGCGGCAATTACCTCTTCGACCTGGGCCGCTGTGACCCTTTCCTCGACAAGAATGGCCAGATCCCGGACCACAAAGGGGAAGCGGGGCAGCTGCCGGTAGCGAAGTTCCCCTTTCACCTTCCCCGCCAGGGCTTCCAGATCCAACTCGGCCAGGTATAGCCGTTCTTCGATATCCCACGCGGCTCCCACATCGGGATGCAGTTCCCCCATGAGGCCTAGTTGCTCCTCATCGACCCAAATCTCGGCCTGGCGCCCGGGATGGAAGGAAGGATGCTCCCCGGGGACAAAGGTCAGGGGACCAAGGCCCAATTCCTGGCCCAGGGCTTCCAGCAGTCCCTTGAGGGTGAAGAAATCCACTGGCTCTTCCGGACGGTTCCAGTTGGATTCCCGGGCCCTGCCTGCCAAGCCCAGGGCCAGGAACCGGGGTTCCTGGGGCAGTTCCCTTATGGGTAGCTGGGTTCGGTATGTGCGGCCGATTTCAAAGAAGGCCAGGTCGGTATTCTTGCGTTTGAGGTTGGTGGCCAGGGTTTCGATCATATTGGGCAGAAGGGTGGTCCGCATGACCGACTGCATTTCGGAAATAGGGTTTTGCAAAGGAATACACCGGCGCAAGGGATGGTCCTCCGGCAGCCGCAGGTAGTCGTAATACCTGGGGCTGTAAAAACTGTAGGTTACTATTTCCGTCAA
>DUVO01000065.1 GCA_012841005.1 Bacillota bacterium
GCTTTGAGCTGGAATACACCGGGGAAGACGGGGAAAAGCACCGCCCGGTCATGATCCACCGGACCTGCCTGGGCAGCATTGAGCGCTTTATCGGGATCTTAATCGAACACTATGCCGGGGCTTTCCCCACCTGGCTGGCCCCGGTCCAGGTAAAGATCCTGCCCATCACCGACCGCCATCTGGACTACAGCCGTAAGCTGGCGGAAGAGTTTAAAGAGGCCGGGATCCGGGTCGAAGTGGATGATCGGAATGAGAAGGTCGGCTACAAGATCCGGGAAGCCCAGCTGAACAAGATCCCCTACATGCTTATTATCGGTGACAAGGAAGTGGAAGGGGGCACCGTCTCTGTCCGGGGACGTTCCAAGGGAGATATGGGGGCCATGGCTGCCGACCGCTTCCTGGAGCTGATCAAAGGGGAGATAGAAGAGAAGGCTTGCTGTTGACGCAGCCGTTGCCCTGTGCTATACTATAGTCAGCCAATTCCATAAAGTTAGCCCAAAGTGGAAGCCATCCTGCTTCTCACCCTGCGCGCCCGTCGGGTTGCTACCAGGGTCGAGGGAATTAAGGGAATCATTGTATTCTGCTGCGGGTGGTAACACCCGCTTTTTTGTTGAGGCTAACTGGAAATTTGAGGAGGTGACATGCTATTAGCAAGGATTTGCAGGTCAATGAAGGAATCCGTGCGCGGGAGGTGCGGCTGGTCGATGTCAGTGGCCAGCAGCTGGGAATTATGCCTACCCGTGAAGCCTTGCGGATTTCCCGGGAACGCCAGCTAGACCTGGTTGTGGTTGCTCCCAACGCCAAGCCACCGGTTTGTCGGATTATGGACTACGGCAAATACAAATATGAACAGAGCAAGCGGGAGAAGGAAGCCCGGAAAAAGCAGAAGGTTATTACCGTAAAAGAAGTGCGACTCAGGCCTAATATTGATCAGCATGATCTGGAAGTAAAATTAAAGAATGTCCGGCGTTTCCTGGCCGGTGGGGATAAGGTAAAGGTCATCATCCGGTTCCGGGGGAGGCAGATTGCCTACACCGATGCCGGAAAGAAACTTCTCAATGATATTGCCGAAGAGGTCAAGGAATTGGGGACAGTGGAAAAGGGAGCCAAGGTTGAGGGCAAACAGATGACCATGATCATTGCCCCCAAACAGGATAAGCCGGAAAAGCAGGCAGAAAAGAAGCAGCCACAGCAGCAGGAGAAGGAGGGTGTACAGTAATGCCGAAGATGAAAACCAGGCGTTCAGCAGCAAAACGCTTTACTACTACCGGCACCGGTAAATTCAAACGCAACAAGGCCTTCAAGAGTCATATTTTGGAAAAGAAGAGCCCCTCGCGGAAGCGTAAACTGCGCAAACCCGGATTGGTAAGCAAAGCCGATCTGAAACGGGTCCAGAAGATGCTACCCTATGCATAGATTCTTGAGGGACGAAGGAGGTTATTGGCATGGCGCGGGTAAAAAGAGGTGTTACTGCTAAGAGACACAAAAAAATAATGAAATTGGCCAGGGGATACAGGGGAGCCCGCAGCAGGACTTTCCGGGCTGCCAACGAGGCTGTCCTCAAGGCCCTTTACTATGCCCGCCGGGACCGGAGGGCCAAGAAACGGGATTTCCGCAAATTGTGGATTGCCCGGATCAATGCTGCCGCCCGGATGAACGGCATTTCTTACAGCAGGTTCATCAATGGCTTGAGGCAGGCAGGAGTGGAGATCAACAGGAAGATGTTGGCCCAGCTGGCGGTGGAAGACAGCAAGGCCTTCGGGGATTTGGTGGAAGTGGCCAAGGAAAAACTGAATGCCTAAGGAGATACCTGGGGGACACCCTGGGTTTTTTCTTTACAGGGGGCGTGCATAATAAGCAGGGGGAAAGGGAAAGGGGAGAGAGAATTTGGGTGGGACAAAGTGGGATTATTAGAATATGTTGAGGAGCGCTTATCACCGCCGCAGATAGTCCTGCTGAGTTTTCTCAGCCTGATTCTTGTTGGTACTCTAGTTTTGAGCCTTCCCCTTTCGGTGCGGGAGGGAAACAGCCTGTCCTTCCTGGATGCCTTATTTACCGCTACTTCAGCAGTATGCGTAACCGGCCTGGTGGTGGTCGATACAGGAACCATCGTCAGTCGTTTTGGCCAGGTGATGATTCTGGTCCTGATCCAGGTAGGGGGCCTGGGGTTGATGACGATGACTACCCTCTACTGGCTGTTTAGGGGGCACCGGATCAAACTCCGGGAAAGGCTCCTGGTGCAGGAGGCCCTGAATTTGAGCAAACTGGCCGGGGTGGTACGCCTGGTGCGTTCTATACTGGTGACTACCTTTTTTGTGGAAGCCCTGGGTGCCGCCCTGCTCAGTTGTTGGTTTGTTCCCCGCCTGGGCCCGGTAAAGGGGGTTTTTTTTGGCCTTTTTCATTCCATTTCCGCCTTTTGCAATGCTGGGTTTGATCTTTTGGGAGGATTCCGCAGTTTTACTTCCTTTCCCGAGGAGACCTATCTCAACCTTGTCCTGATGGGTTTGATCCTGTTAGGGGGTCTGGGCTTTACTGTCCTCATAGACTTGTACCAGTACCGGCGTTTTCGCCGCCTCAGCCTCCACTCCAATGTGGTTTTGAGTGTTACCGGTGGTTTGCTCCTGGCGGGATTTGTCCTATTCCTCTTTCTGGAGGGGAAGAATCCGGCCACCCTGGGCTCCTTAACTCCCTGGGGCCGGTTTTTAGCCGCCTCTTTTCAGTCTGTCACTCCACGGACTGCCGGCATCAGTACCATACCGGTTAAAGATATGCGTCAGGAAACCCAATTCTTTCTTATCATTTTGATGTTTATCGGTGCCTCTCCGGGTTCTACGGGAGGTGGGATCAAGACGGCTACCCTGGGCACCCTGCTGGCGGCCGTCTGGTCGGTAGCGACTGGAAGTCAGGAAATTGATATCTTTCACCGGCGCCTGCCCCACCGGATAGTTTTTAAATCCCTGGCGATTGTTATTATGGACCTCGGTATTCTCATAATCGCTGTCATTCTTCTTTCCCTGGTTGAAGGTAAGGAATTTATGGCAGTATTTTTTGAGGCAGCCTCGGCCCTAGGTACGGTGGGGCTATCTACGGGGCTCACGCCCAATTTGACCCCCCTGGGAAAGGTTATTCTCATCGTGACGATGTTTTCGGGACGGGTGGGTCCCCTGACCCTGGCGGTGGCCCTGGGGCTGCGGGAAAGGCGCCAGGCGATAAGGTATCCCGAAGAAAGGATTATTGTGGGTTAAGGTCACGGGAAAATTTTGGACAGAAGCCGGAAAGTGGGATATAATGCTTATATATTTTCACCCTTTTGCGGCCTGACCCTGTCCTGTGGACCGATGGGGGGAATGCCTGTGGAAAAAAAGCAGTTTGCCGTCATTGGCCTGGGCCGGTTCGGCAAGAGTGTGGGCCAAACCCTCTGTAACATGGGTTATGATGTGTTGGGGGTGGATCGGAACGGAGAACGGGTACAGGAAATGGTAGAGGTACTGACCCATGCAGTGGAGGCCGATGCAACGGAAGAAAATGTCCTCAGATCCCTGGGCATTCGCAACTTTGATGTGGTTGTGGTCGCCATCGGCAAGGACCTGCAGGCCAGCATCCTGGTAACACTCCTTTTGAAGGAACTGGGGGTAGGGTATGTCCTGGCCAAAGCCCAGGATCCCCTCCACGGAAAGGTTCTGCACAAGGTTGGTGCCGACAGGGTAATCTACCCCGAGCGGGACATGGGCATCAGGGTGGCCCGGCACCTGGTGGCTGCCAATATTGTCGACTACATAGACCTGGCCCCGAATTACAGTATTGTCGAGATTACGGCACCGAAGGAATTTGTCGGGAAGAACCTGCGTCAGCTGGAACTGCGGAGCAGGTACAGGGTCAATGTCCTGGCCTTGAAGCGGGGCAAGAAAATCCATATTTCCCCTGGCGCCCAGGATTTTCTTGAAAGGGGAGATATCCTGGTGGTGATGGGAGAGAACGACGATATTAGACGTTTGGAGCAACAATAGGGTTTTTCGGGTCGGAAAGGCATTATGGAAATGGGGTGGGGCCATGAAAGAGATAACTTCCCGTGCCAATCCGCTGCTGAAGTATGCCCGGTCCCTCCACAGGCGCAAATACCGGGAACAGGAAGGGAAGTGCCTGGTGGAGGGTGTGCGGCTTCTGGAGGATGCGGTAGGTGCGGGTTTGGGGATCGAGACTGTCTTTTTTACGGAAAGGCTCCTGGCCGGGGAACGGGGACAGCAATTGTTACAGGAATGCCAGAACCGGGGCAGTGAGTGCTGCCGGCTCCCCGAGGCAGTGCTGGCCTCCCTGGCCGAGACCGACTCTCCCCAGGGAATTATTGCCGTAGTTAAATATCCCCTTTGGGACAGGGCCGCCCTGCTGGCGGAGCCGGGCCTGCTCCTTGTGGTGGACCGGATCCAGGACCCCGGTAATCTGGGCACTATGCTGCGGACGGCGGAGGCCGCCGGCTGCCGGGGGGCAATTTTTTCCCCGGGAACGGTTGATCCCTTTAATTCCAAGGTGCTGCGGGCCAGTATGGGTGCAGTGTTTCGCCTCCCGCTCCTTACAGAGGTGAGTTTCTTCGCCCTCCTGGGAGAACTGAAGGAAAAAGGCTATCACCTGGTAGCGGCCGATGTCCGGGGGAGTATCCCTTACTGGGAAGCCGATTACAGCCTTCCGGGGGCTTTGGTGGTGGGAAATGAGGCCTGGGGTGTGAACGACAAGGTATTGGCCCGGGTAGAGGAACGGGTTAGAATACCCCTAAAGGAAGGGGTCGATTCCCTTAACGCCGCTGTGGCCGCGGGCATTATCCTCTATGAGTGGGTGCGGCAGGGGGGATTAATTCCGAAAAAGGACGGGACAGGCTAAGGGCTTCTTTCCGGGGGAAGAAAAAAGGCTGCAGGTTGAGGCGAAGGTTTAATGCCCCTTTCTTGTCAAAGGGAGGGTGGTGTGCTATAATTAGGGCCAAGAAAGGCCTCCAATCAGTAGAAAGGGTGTGGTGCAAGGGTGCTCACCGCTGACTTTTTCTGGAGGGTTTTTGAGGCCACCGGATCGGTAATAGCGTACCTGTTATACCGACAGTTGTTGACACAGTAATGCTCTTATTGATATTTCCTGGGAAAGGCAAGAAGGAAAAAGGCTAGGAAGGAGAGGAGTAGGTCTATATTGCTCCCTGCAGGGAGGGGATGTCATCGACTGAGAGCATTCCTGGAGGCAATTGGATCGAAGTTCGCTCCGGAGCCGGCGGTTGAAGGCTGGGTTGCCAGTTGGGTAGGCCGTGCCGGTCCCCACCGTTATTGGGGTTACCAGCGAGGGGATGACTTATGTCATCAATAAGGGTGGTACCGCGGAAGAGAGCTTTCGTCCCTAAAGATAGGACGGAAGCTCTTTTGTATAGAGAAAAGAAAAAAGGAGGGTTACCGATGCAGGAGAATTTAAAGGCCCTGGAAGCGGAGGCCAGGGGAGACATAGAGAAGGCGGCAACATTGGAGGAAGTGGAAGAGCAGCGGGTTCGTTACCTGGGGCGCAAGGGTAAATTGACTTTAATTCTGCGGGGCATGAAGGATTTATCCCCCGTTGAGCGACCGGGAGTGGGAAAACTGGCCAATGAAATCAGGGCCCGGGTAGAAGGGTTGATCCGGCAACGAATGTCAGTCCTTAATGAGAGTCAAAAGGAGGAACGATTGGAAAAGGAACGGATCGATGTCACCATGCCCGGGGTGAGGCCGCGGGTGGGGAACAAGCATCCCCTGACCCTGGTTTTGGCCGAGATCAAACGGGTATTTATGGGGTTGGGTTTTTCCGTAGTGGAGGGACCAGAGATTGAGAGCGATTATTACAACTTTGAAGCCCTCAACCTGCCCCCGGATCATCCCGCCCGGGATATGCAGGATTCATTTTATATTACAGAAGAAATCCTGCTGCGGACCCATACCTCTCCTGTCCAGGCCCGGACCATGGAAAGGACGGCGCCAAATGTCCCGGTGCGGATAATCTGCCCCGGGAAGGTCTACCGGCGGGATGCCGACAGCACCCATTCCCCCATGTTCCATCAGGTAGAGGGGCTGGTGGTGGATAAGAATATTACCCTGGCCAACTTAAAGGGGGTTCTGACCCTTTTTGTCCGGGAACTCTTTGGGGCCGACCGGAAGGTGAGATTCCGGCCCAGCTATTTCCCCTTTACCGAACCCAGCGCGGAAGTGGACATCTCCTGCGTCATCTGTGGCGGAAAGGGCTGCCGGGTCTGTTCCCATACCGGCTGGCTGGAAATACTGGGGTCGGGTCTGGTCCATCCCCGGGTGCTGGCCATGTCGGGTTATGATCCCAAAGAGGTTTCCGGCTTTGCCTTTGGGATGGGGGTAGAGAGGATTGCCATGCTGAAATACGGTATCGATGATATCCGGTTGTTCTTCGAGAATGACCTGCGCTTTTTAGAACAATTTGGAACCGTTTAAGGAGACACATTACCGCCAGCAGGGAGCATGGTTTAAAATTCAGGTGGGGAAAACCCTTTAAGGAATCAGGAGGGATATGGGAATGAAGGTATCATACAATTGGCTCAGGGAACTTGTTCCCCTGGAATGGTCCCCCGCCCAGCTGGCCGATGGCCTTACCATGGCGGGGTTGGAGGTGGACAATGTTTACCGGCTGGCCGGGGATATGCCGGGTATTGTGACGGGAATGATTACCGCCCTGGAAAAACACCCCGGGGCAGACAACTTGTACCTGGCCCGGTTGGATGTGGCGGGGGCTGCTCCGGCGCCCCTGCAGGTGGTTACGGGGGCTCCCAATATAAAGGTGGGAAGCAGGGTACCCCTGGCCCTTCCCGGGGCTGTACTCCCCGGGGGCCGGGTGATAAGGGAGGCCGAGTTTAAGGGGGTTGTCTCCCAGGGGATGATGTGCTCCGCCGAGGAACTGGGCCTGGAGCTTTCCCCGGCCGATGAAGGGGGGATTATGATCCTGCCCCCCGATACGCCTGTGGGGAAAGGCATTACGGAGGTATTGGGTTTAGATGATTATGTTTTGGAACTGGACCTTACGCCCAACCGGGGCGACTGCCTGAGTATGGTGGGGGTGGCCAGGGAGGTGGCCGCCCTGACCGGGGTGAGACCATGCCTGCCGGAAATCCCGGAAGGGGACGGGGGCCTTTCTACCCCCGGTGAGGAGGAAATCAGGGTGACGGTGGCCGATCCCCATCTCTGTCCCCGGTACACCATGCGCCTCCTGACCGATATCAGGATTGGACCTTCCCCCCTGTGGATGCAGCAGCGGCTGCGGGCGGCGGGAATGCGTCCCATCAACAATATGGTCGATGTTACCAACTATGTGATGCTGGAACTAGGCCAGCCCCTCCATGCCTTTGACCGGGATCTGATCCGGGGTGGGGAGATCATCGTGCGCAGGGCTTTTCCGGGGGAAAAGATCATTACCCTGGATGACCAGGAGCGGACCCTTACCGGGGAGATGCTGGTGATCGCAGACCCGGTGGGAGCAGTGGGGATAGCGGGTGTCATGGGGGGGGCCAACAGTGAAATCACCCCCGGCACCCGGAGGGTCCTGTTGGAGTCGGCCTGTTTCAACAACATCAGTATCCGGAAGACGGCCAGGGCTCTGGGCTTGCGCTCTGAGGCCTCAAACCGGTTTGAGAAGGGGGTCGATCCCCGGGGCACCCTGCGGGCTGCCAACCGGGCCGCCTTCTTGATGGAGGAAATGGGTGCCGGCCGGATGCTGCCTCTGGTTGTGGACGTCTGTCCTCGGGAAATCACCCCGGTTAAGATCGACCTCAGACCGGAACGGGTCGGGAAGCTCCTGGGGGCTGCTATCCCCGCGGAAGAAATTAAGGATATTTTGACCAGGCTGGAATTTAAGGTGGAGGGGACTGATTCCTTTCTTGTGACGGTGCCGACCTTCCGCCCCGATGTGGAACAGGAGTGCGATCTGGTGGAAGAGGTGGCCCGGATTTACGGTTATAACCGGATTGAGGGGAAAATGCTCCAGGGGACCCTGACCCCTGCCCAAAGGTTTTCCAGGCAGAAGCTGGAAGACCAGATCAAGGATCTTCTGGCAGGCTGGGGTTTGACGGAAATAGTAACCTACA
>DUVO01000211.1 GCA_012841005.1 Bacillota bacterium
AGGGTGAGTTAGCCCGTACCATTACTTCCATGTCGGGAATCAAGAATGCCTGGGTTCAGATTAGTATTCCCGAGCCACGCCTTTATCTTTCTGAGGAGGAAGAGGCATCAGCGGCCATCCTCCTGGAGACCAGTGGGGAACTGAAGCCTGCCCAAGTCCAGGGGATTGTCCATCTTGTTTCCCACAGTGTCGAGGGGCTGAACCCGGATCAGGTAACGGTAGTTGATACAAGGGGACAGGTTCTTTCCCAGGATCTGAGGGGTGATAGCAATCTTGGTCTCACAACAAGCCAGTTTGAAATACAACGCCAGGTGGAGAGGGAACTGGAGCAGGGGCTCCGGTCCATGCTGGAGATGGTCCTCGGCCCCGGCAAGGTAGTGACCAGGGTTAAGGTGGATATGAATTTTGATCAAAGGGAAGTGACTACCCAGCTCTTTGAACCCGAGGACAACGGTGAGGGGATTATCAGGAGCATTCAGGAATTGGAACGTTCTTTCAGTGGATATGGAGGAGCGGCAGGGGTCCCTGGTACAGGATCCAATCTCCCCGGTGAAGGTATTCCCACCTATCAGGGCAGCCAGGAAGGGGAATCGGAATACTATGAGCGGGAAATTACCAGGAATTATGATATAAACGAGATACGGGAACATCTGGTGGTCGCTCCGGGTCAGGTAGAAAGACTATCGGTGGCAGTGGTCATCGCTGAAGACCAACTTAGTATGGAGCAGAGGCTGGCTGTGGAAGAAACCGTTGCTGCAGCCGTCGGTATTGATTATAGCCGTGGTGACCAGATCATAGTAACGAGCCTCCCCTTTGCCGAGAGCCCCTTCGGGGAACTGGGAGAAATGGCCGGTATAGATAGACCCCGGCAGTGGTCTTTGTTAGTTTACTTTCTAGCAGCGGGAGTGGTAGTGGGTGCCGGTATCGTACTGTACCGCTTGCGGCGCCGGAGGCAGGAAGAGGACTACCGGGCTGTGCTGGAACAGGCGGCGGCAGCCCAGCAGCAGGAGGAACCTGAGGTGGTCGCCCATAGGCAGCAGGTCTTGGAACAGGTGGAACGTTTAATCCGAAAGCAACCGGAAACAGTGGCACAACTCTTGAGCACATGGCTGCATGAGGATTAGGGGTGTTAAATATGGCTCGGTACGGTCTTTCCGGAAAAGAGAAGGCAGCGATTGCTTTAATTACCCTGGGGCCGGAACTGTCGGCAGAGGTATTTAAACACATGCGGGAGGATGAAATAGAAGAACTGACCCTGGAGATCGCAAGTATGCGCAGGGTTCCTCCCGAGCAGAAGGAACAGGTGCTGGGGGAACTATATCATATGTACTTGGCCCAGGAATACATTGCCCAGGGTGGGATTGATTATGCGAAAGAGGTCCTGGAAAGGGCCCTGGGCAGTCAGAAAGCTATGGCCATTATCCAACGTTTGACGGCCTCCCTACAGGTCAAGCCCTTTGAGTTTATCCGGTCCACAGATCCGGGACAGCTGCTGACCTTTATCCAGGGCGAACATCCCCAAACCATTGCTTTAATCCTGGCTTTTTTGCAACCCGAACAGGCGGGTACCATTTTGACTGCCCTGCCCCCGGAAAAGCAGGTGGATGTTACAAAACGGCTTGCCCTTATGGAATATACCTCTCCCGAGGTTATTCAGGAAGTGGAAAGGGTGCTGGAAGCCAAACTTTCCGCCCTGGCAGGACAGGATTCAACTCAAGTAGGTGGGGTTGAAGCCCTGGTTGAAGTACTCAATCAGGTGGACAGGGCGACGGAAAAAACCATTTTAGAGAATTTAGAAGAGCAAGAGCCGGAGCTGGCGGAAGAAATAAAACGGAGACTATTTACCTTTGAGGACATTGTGCAGCTGGATAATAAGGCGGTTATGCGGATCTTACGGGAAATCGATCTTACCAAGGACTTGCCCCTGGCCCTCAAAGTAGCCAGTGAGGAAGTCAAGAACAAAATTTTCATTAATATGTCTAAACGGGCAGTGGAAACCCTGCAGGAAGAAATGGATTACCTGGGGCCGGTGAGGCTGCGGGATGTGGAAGAAGCCCAGCAGCGGATTGTGAATACGATACGGAAACTGGAAGAAGTGGGCGAAATAATAATTGCCCGGGGTGGTGAAGATGAAATTGTGGTCTAGGGTGCTCAAGGATGTGCAGGTGACGGCAAAGGCTTCTACTATTGGCCCACAGTCCGGCGAAAAGGAAACTGCTGCGGGTAACATGGTTCCCATTGATATACAGAACCGGATACTCTCCAATTATGTGTTAGCAACGGCAGAGAGCAGGGCGGCCGCTTTGCTTTCTGCGGCCCAGGGGAAAAGCCGCTCCATGCTGGAAAAGGCCGCAGAAGAGGCAAAAACAATAAAGCAGCAGGCCTATGAAGAGGGCTTTGCCCGGGGGTACCGGGAAGGGGAGCAACAAGCCCAGGGTCTCAAAGCCGAAGCAGAGGCCCTCTTGGAGGAAGCCAGACGGGAGCGGGAAGAGATTATTCGTTCGGCAGAACCGGAGATAATAAACCTTGCCTTGAGGCTGGCAGAAAGGATTGTCAACCACCAGCTTGACCTAGATCCTTCCTCCTTGCTGGTCATGTTGAAGGGAATACAGCTGGGTGATGTGCAGCAGGAGATAGTGCTCCGGGTTCATCCGGACCGGTTATCCTACCTTAAGGGAAAGAAGGACGAACTCTGCTGGCTTTTTCCCCAGGCGAATGTCCGTGTGGAAGCTGATCCGGGGATAAAACAGGGATTTATCCTGGACACCCGGCAGGGGACCGTCGATGCCAGGGTTGGTACGCAATTAGAGGAACTGGAATTGGTTTTGAAAGAAGTGCTTGATCGTGGTGAGTAAGGTCTTTTCGGCGGACAAATATATAAAAGCCCTGAAGGAAGCCAGACCTGTGCGGGTCCTGGGTAAGGTTACCAGGGTAGCAGGTTCCCTGATCGAGTCCCAGGGGCCCCCGGCGCGCATCGGAGAAATATGTCTTATTGGTAATGGTGGGGTGAAAGCCGAGGTCATTGGTTTTCGGGCCCCCAATCTTCTCCTCAGTCCCCTTGGACCGATGCAGGGGATTGCCCCGGGAGTTATGGTCAGGGCTACAGAAAGGCAGCTGACGGTTGGGGTGGGACCTGGTCTCTTGGGACGAGTCCTCGATGGGCTTGGCCAACCTTTAGATGGCAAGGGCCCAGTTGCAGCCAGGGAGGAATACCCCCTGGAAAATACTCCTCCCCATCCCCTAATGCGGCCCCGGATAAAAAAAATTTTGCCTGTGGGCGTTAGGGCCGTGGATGGTCTTCTTACTTGTGGGCGAGGGCAAAGGATGGGTATTTTTGCAGGCAGTGGTGTCGGGAAGAGTACCCTTTTGGGAATGATGGCAAAAAACACCGGGGCAGATGTCAATGTTATAGCCCTTATCGGGGAGAGAGGCCGGGAAGTTAGGGACTTTTTAGAGAAGGTTTTAGGGGAAAGGGGTTTGGAACATTCTGTAGTTGTTGTTGCGACTTCAGATCAATCTCCCCTCTGCCGGGTTAAGGGAGCTTTTTTGGCGACGGCCATAGCCGAGTACTTCCGCGACCAGGGGCGGGATGTGCTTCTCCTTGTAGATTCCTTAACCCGGCTGGCAATGGCCCAGCGGGAGCTGGGTTTGGCCGCTGGAGAACCGCCTACCAGTAAGGGATATACCCCCTCGGTGTTTACCATGTTTTCCCGTCTCCTGGAACGTTCTGGTACGGCGGAGAGGGGGTCAATAACGGGGATTTATACGGTACTAGTCGAAGGAGATGACCCCAACGATCCCATAGCCGATGCTGTCCGGGGCATACTCGATGGCCATATTGTTTTATCCCGCCGCTTGGCCCAAGCCAATCATTACCCTGCCATTGACATTCTGGCCAGTGTCAGCCGTCTCATGATGGATTTGGTTACCCCCGAGCACCTGGAACTGGCCGGCAGGGTGAGGGCTGCTTTGGCCCTGCACCGGGAAAATGAAGTTCTGATCAATATTGGTGCTTATACACCGGGGAGCAATGCGGAACTTGATACCGCCCTGGCTTTATTCCCCCGTATTAAGGGTTTTTTATGTCAGGGAGTGGCGGAAGGGCCAAGTTTAACCGATACCTGGCAGAAACTGCGGGCAATATTTGCTCAAGGAGAGTAAAGCAAAGTGAAGATTGTGCGTCTCCTGGAATTCAGAAAACAACAGGAACAGCAGGCTAAAGGTGTATTAAGCCAGAGGGTAGGGCAACTGCGGGAGGAATTAAACAGGTTGCAGTCCCTCAAGGAAGAATTGCTGCGGACAGAAAATTTGTCTTTCCAGCAGGTCGAGTTTCCGGTTGCACTGCTGCAGCAGCGTGCCTGTTATTTGGAAAGGCTCCAAGGTTGGATTAGAGAACAACAGGAACAGGTGAAAAAAAGCAGGGACAGGGTCCAACAAGCCCGGGCAAAATGGGAAGAGTGCCGGCTGGAGAAGGAAAAGATGGAGAAGCTCATGGAGAAGTGGGAGGAAAGGCAGAGGGAAAGGGAGAAGGTCCTGACCCAGAGGTATTTGGATGAAATGGGCACCTTGCGGTTTATAGATGGCAATCAGTGCTGAGTAAGCGGAGGTACAAGTAATGGTGATATCCTGGCGGCGAAATAAATGGGTAAGGCTCTTCTTCTGGGGAGTGGTAATGGTAATACTGCTGGGGTTTCTCATTGGCCTGACCCTCCTTCTCCTTGATTCCCTGAACATCATTGATGTTGAGGCTCTAAGGGAGGACTGGCACCAGCGCCTGCGGCCGGGCTCCGGGGAGAAAGAATTCTCCCAGGAGCCGGAGAAAGTGGACCTGTTAGAGAAAGAGATAGCGGAGTTAAAGGGGGAGAATACGTCCCTCCGGGGGGAGTTGGCGGAAAAAAGTCGCGAATTGCTGGGACTTTTGCAGGAACTGGAAGAGGTGCGGGAAAAACTGCGGGAACTTGAGGAGGAAAAACAGAGGCGAGTACATATAGGAGAAGTTTATGGGAAAATGCGGCCCCAGGAAGCTGCCGCCATCCTGGGAAGGCTCTCCGATGGGGAGGCCGTTGAGATCCTGATGGCACTGGAAGCGGAACAGGCGGGCCAGATCCTGGCCAAAATGGATCCGGGCAAAGCCGCTGCCTTGACCAAAGCCATGAATTGCCCGAAAGGAGGTGATTAAGGTGATGGAACTTTTAGGAGTCCCCGTTGCTACCGGTCTAACCTACAAACCGGGACCGGAGGAAGGAAAGACAACGGGAACGGATCCTGCATTTGCCCTGCTTCTGGCTTTTATGCTCGGGGAACAACCCCGGCTTACTTTCCTGCCGGTAGCAGGGGGACAGGAGACCGGCCTAGGAAAGGAGGGAGAACTGGCGGCGGAGCCATTGCTGTTCCAGTACCCGACTCTACCGGGAGGAGGAAACCGGGAAGTTGCTGTGGGCACTACAACAGAGCTGCCTTGCTCCTTGACGCCGGGGGAGGGAGAAGGGGAGAGTATACCACGGGCCGTTCCCCTTGAGGCGGAGGAATCTGAGACAGGCAAACCGGCGGCAGGAAATGGCCGGGAGTTATCCCTTCCCCTGCGAGGACAGGAGGGGTTTCCAGCCAGCCTTACCACCGGGGACAGTTCACCCCCGGAACCGGGGGCTGATGCCGAAGGGGTTTCGACAGGGAGACCCGGTCAAATGGGGGATTACCCCCTGGCAGGTGAGATGACAGCCGAAAAGGGAGAAGTTGGACAAACAAAGGGGGAAGGCATTAAGTCAAGGTACTCTGCCCCGGAAATAACTTCGTCCCATTTATTTACAACAACTGCGGACTCTGAATTCCGGCCGGTGCCAGTGCAGGAGTCTCTGCCTTCCCTGCCGGAAGCACCTCCCCTAGATGTTGCTGAACCTGACTTTATGGAAAAGCTGGTGGCCAGGGTGGAGCTGGCCCGGGAGCGGGGGGAGACCCAGCTCAACATACAATTGAAGCCCGAAGTGCTGGGAAAAGTCCAGGTTGAATTTGTCTACCGTAAGGGCACTGTTTCTACCCGGCTAATGGTAGAAAACCATGAAGTCAGGGAATTGCTGGCTTCCCACTTGCCGGTCCTGCAGGAGACCCTTTCCCAACAGGGGCTACAGCTAGATAACGTTGCGGTAGATGTCTTTGTTAATCATCAGGGTGCAGGTGACACCGGCAGTCAGGATAATCCCTGGGTTTATCGGCAAGGGGCACGGGTTCCTCCTGAGGAGGGCCGAGGCAGCACCGGCAATGAATTGACGGGACTGGGTCCTTCCCTGGTTAGGGAAGGCTTCGACTATCTGGTCTAGTGAGAAGGTTTATCGGGAGAAGGGGACCCTTGAAAAACCTGTTTGGGAGGTGATGGGGATGTATGTAACGGATACCACCAGCACTACCACTGTTGCCGCATATCAAACAACCAAGGAGGCTTCCCAACCTCTAGCCAGTCTAGACAACTTCTTGAAACTTTTGTTATCCCAGATTCAATATCAAGATCCTCTAAACCCTGTTCAAGATCATGAATTCATTGCCCAGCTGGCCCAGTTTTCCCAGCTTGAGGCTGTGCAGGCAACCAACAGCCGGCTGAACACCATCGGTATTCTACTGGAGAGCAGCTTGTCTTACCAGGGACTGCAACTCTTGGGGAGGGAAGTAGATATCCAAACTAAGGATGGTGTTGTTACCGGCCTGGTAGACGGAGTTACTTACGAGAATGGCCGGCCTGCCCTTCTGGTCAACGGACAAAGGATTGAACTGGGGCAGGTGCTACAGGTAAGGATTGCTGCAGCGGCGGGGGGAGGAGAAGAGGGTGAGCAATAGGATTTACCGGGTGCCGCAGCCGATACTACCACCGGATTATGGTACCAAAGTACCGGACAGGGGAACGGGAACCCCAGCCGGGGATGATTTCGCAACGGTCCTGGAGCGGGTTCAGGGGGAAATCAAGTTTTCCCGCCATGCCCTGCAGCGGCTGCAGACCAGGAATATAACTCTAACGGCCGGTGAGGTTCACCGCCTGCAAGATGCGGTGGAAAGGGCTGCGAGTAAAGGTGCCAGGGATTCCCTGGTCCTGTTGGATGAACTGGCCTTTGTGGTCAGCATCAAGAACAGGACAGTAATAACGGCCATGGATGGGGAGAGCATGAAGGAACATGTTTTTACCAATATCGACAGTGCGGTAATAGTTAAATAGGGGCTGGACCTCTTTGGGAGGCCCCTGGAGGCCGCCGACCGACAGAGGCGGCTAGAAAGGGAGGGAGAAGAATGTTACGTTCGATGTTTGCTGCCGTATCTGGACTGCGGAACCACCAGGTGCGGATGGATGTGATAGGCCATAACATTGCTAATGTCAATACACCCGGGTTTAAGCGCAGCAGGGTAACCTTTCAGGAAGCCTTGAGCCAGACCATGCGGGGAGCCAGCCGGCCTGGAGATGGCAGGGGAGGCACCAACCCCATGCAGGTAGGTTTGGGGATGAACATCGGTGCTATAGACACTTTCCATACCCAGGGGGGCCTGGAGGGTACCGGCCGGACCACAGACCTGGCCATCGATGGTGAAGGGTATTTTATCCTGCGGGGTGTGGGTGACAGCCACCTGTATACCCGGGCCGGGGCCTTTGGTTGGGACGGCGATGGGACCCTGGTCAACGGAGCCGGATTGGTAGTCCAGGGACAGCGCTTTGACCCGGTGAGCCGGGAATGGACCCAGGGGATAGGCGATATAAGGCTCACCGGCGAGGATCAGCAGGCTCCCCCGCAGGAGACGCATGAGATAACCTTTACCGGCAACCTGGCAGCCGACGGAACTAACTATACCAGGAGTATCACTGTCTATGATGAGCTGGGGGTAGCCCAGACGGTAACCTTTAGTTTTAACAAAACAGGTGATAACACTTGGCAGTGGACGGCAACGTGGGATGGTGTTCCTGATACACCTCCTGAAGGTGAGATCACTTTTGAGTCTAACGGCAAATACAGCAGTGAAAACGAAGATTTTGAAATTGTAGTTGACGGTCAGACGATTAACCTGGATTTCTCCGCCCTCACCCAGTACGCTGCCGAAGGCGAGTCTTATATCGAACTTAACCAGGACGGTTATGCCAAAGGGGATCTGGTGGAGGTGTCCTTTGATACCGGTGGGGTAATAACGGGGGTCTATTCCAACGGGGAAAGCCGTCCCCTGTACCGCCTGGTTTTGGCTTCCTTCGCCAATCCTGAGGGGCTGAGCAATCTGGGGAACACCCTTTTTGCCGAGTCTAACAACTCCGGGCCTGCCCAGGTGGGGCTGGCAGGACAGGGTTCCTTCGGTTCCATCAGTCCCAGTTCCCTGGAAATGTCCAATGTAGATCTGGCCCAGGAGTTCACTGATATGATCATTACACAGCGGGGATTTCAAGCTAATTCCCGGATCATTACCACTTCCGATGAACTCCTCCAGGAGCTCGTCAACCTAAAACGGTAACAGGGTAATGGGGAGGGGTGGGGCGCAAAACCAGCCCCGCCCGCCCCCGTTGAAACGGGGTGAATTGATGGATATCGCAACAATTATCGGCATTGTGGTGGGTTTGGTCTTAATCTTCAGCGCTATTCTTTCCTCAGGTAACCTGACAACCTTCTGGCACGTACCCTCTTTAATGATCACCATCGGCGGAACCATGGCGGCGACCTTTATAAACTATCCTATGAGCCAGATTATCAGTGTAACCAGGGTCCTGCGCAATGCTTTCCGCAAGGATTTGATGCGGCCGGCGGCAGTGATCAGCCTGTTGGTCTCTTTTGCCGATAAGGCCCGGCGGGAAGGATTGTTGGCACTGGAGGAGGAAGCCGAGGAACTCGACGATGCGTTTTTTAAGAAGGGGATTCAGCTGGTGGTGGACGGTTCTGATCCGGAATTAGTCCGCAGCATTTTGGAGACTGAGCTGTCCTTTTTAGAAGAGCGCCACCGTTTGGGGCAGAGTATTTTTCTTACTATGGGCAATTTGGCACCGGCCTTTGGTATGGTGGGCACTTTAATTGGTCTGATCAATATGCTGCGGGAGCTGGACTCCCCGGATAACATCGGACCCAGTATGGCATTGGCCTTGATTACCACCTTTTACGGTGTTCTCTTTGCCAATCTGATCTGTGTCCCAGTGGCGGGGAAACTGGCCATCAGGAGTGAACAGGAAATCCTGGTCAAAGAATTGATTATTGAAGGTGTTCTTTCTATACAGGCTGGGGAAAACCCGCGGATTGTAGAGGAAAAATTGAAGGCATTCCTGTCCCCACCAGACCGTCTTGCCCTGGAGGCCGAGCGGGAGAACCAGAAAGCAGGAGAGAGCTATGGGGAAGTACTCTAGAAAAAAAAGAAGCTGGAATTTACCTCCTTCTGGAAACTGGCTGTTGACCTACAGCGACATGATGACCCTGTTATTAACCTTTTTTGTCCTGCTGTTTACCTTTTCTTCCATGGATGTAACCAAGTTCCAGGCTGTACTCTATTCCCTGCAGGATGCCCTGGGCCTGCTGGAGGCGGGGACTACCTTAAACATCGCTCAAGAACAAACCAGCGTGTCGGGGGAGCTTGAGGGAGAATGGCTGGCGGAACAACGCCGGCTGGAAGAATTAATGGCCGAGTTGGAAACCTTTATTGAAGATGAGGGGTTGGGGGAACAGGTTTTAGTCTCCCTGGAGGAAAGGGGACTGGTGATCCGTTTTTTGGATACTGTCCTTTTTGACCTGGGTAGTGCTGAGTTAAAGGAGGAAAGCATGAAAATTCTCGAGAAGGTCGCTGAAGTGTTGCAGGGTTTACCCAATCAGATCAGGGCGGAAGGGCACACTGATAATCTTCCCATCAGTACCTATCGCTATCCGTCCAATTGGGAGCTTTCCAGTACCCGGGCAGCCTCGGTAATCAGATTCTTGTTGGAGTCTTATTCCTTCTCACCCAACCAGCTCGCAGCCATAGGATATGGGGAATACAGGCCTATTGCACCTAATAAACCGGGAGGACAACCGCTAAATCGCAGGGTTGATCTGGTAGTCCTGCGGGAGGCATGGAATAGTGGGGAACCGGAAGAATGGAAGCCGGGAGAGGAGGCTGGGTGGGAATGAGTGCGGAGGAAAAAGAAAGGGGAAATAAATGGCCCCGTTTTCTCGTGTTAATCCTTTTGTTACTGTGTTTTGCCCTGGGGGGGATCTATGGAACAGTTTGCTACCTGGCACAGGGTGCAGATCCGGCTAGTACACTGGAGCCCGGTCCCATGTATGCTCTGGACCCCTTCTATGTTAATTTGGCCGGGGAACGGGGGAGGGTTGTGCTAAAGGCCGTTCTAACCCTGGATTTGCATCATGGTAAGATCGAAAAAAATATGGAAACCTACGATCCGATTGTGCGGGATGAGATAATAGCTTTTTTGCGCAGCAAAACGGCAGCTGAGCTGCAGGATCAGGGCCTTTATGATGAACTAAAGGAAGAACTTAGAAGGCGCCTGAACCAGATCTTGCCAGAGGACAGTATCGATGCCGTCTATTTTACCGAGTTTCTCATCTCCCAGTGAGGGGTGCAGGAAATGCAAGACATTTTATCCCAAAAAGAAATAGATGAACTCCTAGCAAGTCTCTCGTCAGGGGATATTTCGGCGGAGCGGATGAAGGAAGCCCAGGCGGAAAAGAAGATTAAGAACTATGATTTTTTCCGTCCGAATCGATTTTCCAAGGAACAGATCCGGACCATAGAGATGATCCATGAGAACTTCGCCCGTCTCCTTTCCACCTTTCTTTCCGCTCAACTGCGGACAGCAGTTGAGGTTAAGTTACTTTCTGTGCAAGAGCTTTCCTATGATGAGTTTATCCGCTCTCTTTTTGTCCCTACCGTTATGGCCCTGGTTCGACTAGAGGAACTGGGCGGGGAGATGCTTCTGGAGTTAAACCCGGTGCTGGCCTTTGGCATTCTCGAACGCTTGCTGGGAGGAAAGGGAGACGGAGCAGAAAAAAGACGTGCCCTGACAGAGATTGAACAGACTATTATTCTGAAATTGACCGGACGGGTTGTCAATATTTTGACGGAAGCCTGGAGTAATATCCTACCACTGCAGGTTAGTATTGTCGGTTTAGAGGTTAACCCCCAGTTTGTCCATATAATCGCCGGGAACGAAATGGTTGCCCTGGTATCCCTTGAAGTGGCAATTAAAGGGGTTAA
>DUVO01000318.1 GCA_012841005.1 Bacillota bacterium
AATAAAATAAGAAAGCAGGATTATGTCAACTACATAACTAATAATAACTTAATCTGGGAGATTACAACTTACATATGTAATTGAAAAATCTACCAGCTCACTTCAAACTTCTCGCTAGATCTATCTATTATAACTAAGAAATTGAAGCGCAAAGGTAGTAAAGGAGGACAGCAATGAGTAAATATAAAGGTAATGACCAGGCCCTCCCCCTCTGGCAGTTATGGCCTCGTCCTCCCAAGACGGGTCAGTGGAGCGAAAATGCCGTCACTATACTGAAAAAAAGGAACTACCTCCTGCGCAATGAAGAAGGGGAAGTAATAGAAACCCCCGAGGACATGTGCTGGCGCGTAGCGGTGGAAACAGCCAAAGCTGAGGAGAATTATGGGGCAACAGAAAAGGAAATCCGAGAAATTGCCGAGGAAATCTACAACTTAATGGTTGAAGGAAAATTCATCTTCAACACCCCGACCTTAACAAATTCCGGGAAAGGACGCAATCTTTCCAAGGCGGCCTGCACCGCCTTTGTCGTCAATGATGATATGGGACATATTTTCGAAATGCTCCAGACCATGGCCCTGGTCCAGCAGGCGGGGGGAGGAACGGGGTTCAGCTTTTCCCTCCTGCGGCCCAAGGGTGACCGGGTCAGTTCCACCGGGGGAGAATCCTCGGGGCCGGTGGAGTTTATCCGGGTCTTCAACCGGGCCACCGAGGCGGTGAAACAGGGTGGTATCCGCCGGGGTGCATCCCTGGCGTGCCTGGCAGCCAACCATCCCGATATCAAGGAATTCATCCAGTCCAAGCTCGACGGCGACCTGACCAATTTTAATATATCCGTCATGGTCCGGGATGACTTCATGCGCAAGGCCACAGGGGAAGATAAGGACCCCTATTACCCCCTGATAAACCCGCGGAACGGAGAAGTTTGGGGACAAGCCAACGCCCCGGAACTGTTTGACACCATCTGTGAGTCGGCCTGGGCCACAGGGGATCCGGGACTGCTCTTTTATGACACCATCAACCGGGATAACCCCACCCCCAAGGTGGGAACAATAGAGACTACAAATCCGTGCGGGGAACAGCCCCTTCTCCACGGGGAGGCCTGCAACCTGGGAGCAATTAATGTCGCTAAATACTGGGACGCGGAAAGCAAAACCATCCGGGAAGAGGAGCTCCGGAAAGATGCCGCCTTTGCCGTGCGGGCCCTGGACAATGTAATCGATGTGTCGGCCTACCCGACTCCGGAAATGGACCAGATAGTCCGGGCCAACCGGAAGATCGGCCTGGGAATTCTGGGCCTGGCTGACCTTTTGATTGCCGCCGAACTGCCCTACGACTCGGAGGAGGGAAGGCAGTTTGCCGCCCGGGTCATGGAGATTGTCCAGGAAGGGGCCCATGCCGGCAGCCGGGAACTGGCCGAAAGCCGGGGCACCTTCCCCAACTGGAAGGAATCTACCTGGGGACAAAAGGACCTACCCATGCGCAATGCCACCACCACGACGGTGGCTCCCAACGGCACCACGGGCATTATAATCGGCGGCACCGGAGGTATCGAGCCGATTTTCGCCGTGGCCTTCACCCGGCGGACGGCCGATGACCAGATCCTTCGCTTTATCCATCCTCTCTTCGAAGAAGTAGCCCGGCGGGAAGGTTTCTACAGTGAGGAATTAATGGATCGCATTGCCCATGGGGGAACAGTCCGGGGAGTCGAAGGCGTCCCGGAAAAATGGCAGAAGATCTTTGCCGCGGCCCATGATATCCACTGGCAGGATCATATCAAGATGCAGGCGGTCCTGCAGCAGCACGTGGACAATGCCATATCCAAGACCATTAACCTTCCCCACAGTGCCACCGTCAACGAAGTGAAAGCCGCCTATACCATGGCCTGGAAACTGGGCTGTAAAGGAATTACCATCTTCCGGGATGGAAGCAAGCAAGGAATTCTGACCACCGGAACCAAGGCAGAGGTTAAAGGGAAAGAACCGGCGACTGGCCAGTCACTGGCCTGGTTGGAAGAACAGTTGGCCAATCCCAAAACCTTGAACCGGATGCAAAATTACCTGCGGAAACGGGGATATGTCCTGGCCGAATGGGGTAATGTTCGCCCCATGGAGCTGCCCGATCGCTTACCGGCCCGCTGGTTTGAACGGGAAACCCCCGTCGGCAAGGCCCAGATCTTTATCACCGAGCTTAACGGGAAGCCGGTCCAACTGTTTATCCAGGTAGGTCACGGTGGTTCCGATATCCAGGCCGACTGTGAGGCCATCGGGCGTTTAACCAGCGGCCTGCTGCGGGCTGGAGTCCCCCTGCGCTGGGTTACCAAGCAGCTGAAGGGAATTGGTGGTGACCGGCAGCTGGGCTTTGGACCGGACCGGGTCCGTTCCCTTGCCGATGCCATCGGCAAGGTCTTGTATGATGAATATATCAGCAACGGTATTACAGAGCAAGCTGCCACCCAGGACCCGCCCGAACAGCAAGCCCATGGCCCTAGTTTTGGCCTCTGTCCTTCCTGCGGTAACTATACCCTCATGCGGGCCGAGGGCTGTGCCAAGTGTATCTGCGGCTATAGCGAGTGCTGATGGGCGTCTGCTCTGAAAACAGCTTTTGGCAGGGTATCTGCCTATGTCGTCGGCTCCCTCCGCTACGCTCTGGACAGGTGGTCCTGCGGGGCCGCTACCAAAATAGAATTTAGAACATAGAAGTTGGGGGTTTGGCTATATATTTGTAAGGGTGGTCTTTGACCGCCCGTGGACGATCACAGGTTTTCCTCTCTTGGCCTTTGGCTGGGAACCAGCCTCCGCAAATCGAAACAATATAAGGAACAGGACCCCATCCTTCTTTGGCGGTCCTGTTTTTTATCAGCACCCAAAGCAACGTGCCCGGGGCTCCTGATTTATTCCTGGCACTATGTAAGGCGACGGAATTTTCCTTTCCGGTATTAATTACATTTGCCCACCAGCCAGCCGGCGAATATCCTGCTGTACCAATCCGGCAAATAAGCGCTTATAGCCTACAAAAGAAAGGCACGAGATGGCGGCAATAGTCCCCAATTTCCCCCCCACGCCGGGGTAAGCAGGTGCGGCAGCCAGATATAAAAGTCCCGTTATACCCCCGACCACTGCCATTTCTCCCAGGGAACAAACATTACTTTTGGAGACCATACCGGCATAGGAGGCAGTAGCAGCGACCAGGGCCATACTGCTGCCCAGTTCGCCAAAGAGGGGTGGAAAAAGAAGGCCGCATACCAGCGAAACCAGGGCTGCCCCCAGCACTCCCCCTTTTCCCAACTCAATATTAATAGCATAGGCGGCAATACCCGCCAGCATAGCAGTAATAATCAAGACTACCTGTTCCATGGAAGACCTCCTTTCCCTCTATAGGCCAAATACCTTGAGAATACCCTGGGTGATGAGAACCGAGGTGGCCGCAGTTGTTCCACCCTTCCCTCCCACACCGGCATAAACCGGCCCGGTTGCGATTATCACAATTCCTACAACAATACCGGCCAATATGGAAACAGCCAGGGAGGGAAGGACAAAGTTTGCCGACATTCCAACAAAGGAAGCTGTATAAGCTGCCCCGGCCAGGTCACCAGGCAGGATTATACCGGCTGCCACGCCCACGAGACTGCTGGCAATAATAGCACCATAACCCAAATCGTGGTTAATATACCAGGTGCAAGCAGCCGCAATTGTAGCCACCAGTATGGTCAATAATGCCCGCTTTGGCTCCATCCTCCACCACCTCCTAAGAACGCAAACTATGGGAGTGTTTAATCAGGCCAAAAAGATAACCGACCCCAATAACCGCCAGGATCAAAAACCAGGGGAACGTTTGCCTGACAGCAGAGGTTATGATTAACCCCAGTCCCGTAGCAACAAAGGCGAGAAAACCCATTATTTTCAATTTTGCCAAAAATCCCACCTCCCACACTGGCAGCCCTTCTTTGGAACCCAAGTCTTTATACATTTTCCGGGGCATACCACAGGAAATTTCCTTACATCCCCTTTCCCCTCGGCCTCCACCTGCTTCTAGAAGGGC
>DUVO01000321.1 GCA_012841005.1 Bacillota bacterium
CAATCCTGGTTCAACTTCCACCAAGATTGCCCTTTTTCAGGGGGAAGAATTGGTTTTTGCCGAGACTTTACACCACAGTAGCAAGGAATTGGGGACCTGCAAAAGGGTAATTGACCAGTTTCCTCTTCGCCGTCGTGCCTTAGAGACCTTTTTGCAAGAAAAAAAGATTGACTTGGAATCTTTAGCGGCAGTGGTTGGTCGTGGGGGGGTTTTGACCCCGGTCGTAGGGGGAACTTATACCGTCAACAGGGAGATGATAACTGAATTGCGGGAAGCACCCAGGGGAGAGCATGCATCCAACCTAGGTGCCCTTTTAGCCAATGAAATTGCCGCCGCCGTTGGTATTCCCGCTTATATTGTTGATCCTGTGGTAGTTGACGAATTGGAACCCCTGGCAAGGGTAACGGGAATGGCAGGCATCAAACGGCGTAGTATTTTTCATGCCCTGAATCAAAAGGCCGTTGCCCGCCGTGCCGCCAAAGAACTTGGCCGTAGCTATACGGAAGTGAATTTGGTTGTTGCCCATTTGGGTGGCGGCATATCCGTTGGTGTCCATAGTAACGGCCGGGTTATCGATGTTAATAATGCCTTAGACGGTGATGGCCCCTTTTCGCCAGAGCGTTCCGGGGGCGTCCCGGCCGGTGACCTGATCCGGCTCTGTTTTTCCGGAAAGCTAACAGAAAGGGAAATATACCGCAACATAGTTGGTGGAGGCGGTTTGGTAGGATACCTGGGCACCAATGATGCAAGGGAGATAGAGGAACGGATCAACAAGGGAGAAGAGGAGGCCCAATTCTACTATGAAGCGATGGCCTATCAAATAGCCAAGGAAATAGGGGCCGCGTCTACAGTCCTTATGGGACAACTGGATGCCATTGTCCTTACCGGAGGTCTAGCCCACTCCAACTTGTTGACGGGCTGGATCCGCGAACGGGTAAATTTTCTTGCTCCAGTTCTTATTTATCCAGGCGAGAGGGAATTGGAAGCACTGGCCCAAGGAGCATTGCGGGTTTTACGCGGTGAAGAAAAGGCGAAACTGTATTCTCCGGGGGGAAAGGGAAAAAATGTCGGGAGAGCCAGGATATGATAACCTTTGCCAAGCGTATCAATATTTTTGTCGGCCACAGCGGAAGTGGTAAGACGGAAATTGCCCTGAACTGCGCATGGCATCTGGCTGGTAATTATTCACCCGTTGCCCTGGTGGATTTGGATATTCTTAATCCCTACTTTACTTCCAGGCAGTCGGCAGAACTGTTGCAAAGAAAGGGGATTGAAGTGGTGACGGCACCTCAGGGATTGGTCAACACAGACATACCCGTTATTTCTCCCCGGGTAAAGGGCGTCCTTAAGGAGCAGGGATACAGGGTTGTGTGTGATGTCGGTGGTGATAACCTCGGTGCCATTGCCCTGGGACAGTTTGCGGCTGATATAAAAAAACAGGAGTATGATCTTTTTTTGGTAGTTAACCCCCTTCGTCCCCTGACCAGTGGTTACAGGGATATAATTGCTATGGCAGGAGAGATCGAGGCGGCTGCCGGGTTAAAGGTTACTGCCCTGGTAAGTAATCCCAATTTGGGTGGGGAAACAAATGCGGCTATACTGCAAAAAGGTCATAGAATTGTCGAAGAAGCCGCTTCAATACTGGAGCTCCCCATAGGTTTTATTGCCCTTCGGGGCAGATCTGGCAGGTGAAGTGAAGACCTTTTTTAATGTTCCCCTGTTTCCCCTGCGGATCTTTTTAAGAAAACCCTGGGAGCAATGACCGATCTACCTTCCCTGTTCCACCTTCCTCTTAGGGGGATGCTTCACCGGGGAAGACTAAACCCTATTATACGTAACTTTTGGAGTGGGAAATTTAAGAAAGGTAAGGGAGGGAAGAAAGTGGCAAGGGTTGAGTTTAATGAAGACCGGTGCAAGGGTTGTGAATTATGTACTGTTTTCTGCCCGCAAAAAATTATCAAATTGGCGGAAGGGATCAACAAAATGGGTTACCACCCGGCCACAGTGAAAGAAATGGATAAATGTACCGGTTGTGCCATCTGTGCCCGGGTTTGTCCCGATTGCGTTATTAAAGTTTACAAATAGGAGGGGAGTTGATTATGCAGGGCGAAAAGGTTCTCATGAAGGGTAACGAAGCAATTGGCGAAGCAGCCATCAGGGCAGGGTGCCAGCTCTATTTTGCTTATCCCATTACGCCACAGAGTGAGCTGCCCCAGTATTTGTCCAGGCGGATGCCGGAGGAGGGGAAGGTATTTCTCCAGGCAGAAAGTGAAATAGCCGCCATTAACATGGTGTACGGGGCTGCCGGTACTGGGGCCAGGGTAATGACCTCATCTTCGAGTCCCGGGATAAGCCTCAAGCAAGAGGGTATCTCTTATATAGCGGGAGCGGAGCTTCCCTGTGTCATAGTAAATATTGTGCGGGGCGGCCCGGGTTTGGGCGGAATACAACCGGCCCAATCCGATTATTTTCAGGCAACCAAGGGGGGCGGTCACGGCGATTACCGCTTAATTGTCCTTGCCCCTGCTTCGGTTCAGGAAATGGTGGATCTGACCATTCTTGCCTTTGATTTGGCTGATAAATATCGGAACCCCGTTCTGCTTCTTGGAGATGGTGTCCTCGGGCAGATGATGGAACCCGTTGAATTTAAAACTATAGTACCGACAACTATTTCCAAACCATGGGCAACCACCGGGAGAAAGGGGCGGGAAAAAAATATAATTAACTCCCTCTATCTAGATCCAACAAAGCTAGAGGAACATAACTGGCATTTGCAGGAGAAATACAAGAGGATCGCCGAAGCGGAAATTCGTTATGACACCTATAACAGCGAAGACGCCGAATTTCTTGTGGTAGCCTACGGTATTGCCGCCAGAATTGCCCGGACCGCCATTGAAATGGCCCGGGCTAGAGGTATTGCTGCCGGCCTCCTTCGTCCCATCACCTTGTTCCCCTTTCCTGCGGCAGCCATTGCCCAGGCGGCCGAAGGGGCAAAGGCCCTTTTGACCTTGGAACTTAGTGCCGGTCAGATGGTTGAAGATGTACGTTTGGCCGTCAATGGTAAAAAACCCGTTTATTTTTACGGAAGAACCGGGGGAATGATGCCGACTCCCCAGGAGGTATACAGGGAAATACTGAAAGTTGCCGGCAAGGAGGTGGCAGAATGAAGGTCGTATTTGAACGCCCTCAGGCTTTGAGTGATGTCACTACCCATTACTGTCCCGGCTGTACCCACGGCATTATCCATCGTCTCGTTGCTGAAGTCATTGATGAGCTGGGCATCCTGGAGCGGACCATAGGGGTTGCATCGGTAGGCTGTTCGGTTTTGGCCTATAATTACCTGGAATGTGACTGGCAGCAGGCGGCCCATGGCCGGGCTCCCGCTGTTGCTACAGGCATTAAGCGGTCGCTGCCGGATCGGGTTGTTTTCACTTACCAGGGAGATGGCGATCTGGCTTCCATTGGAACAGCCGAAATAGTACATGCTGCCAACAGGGGAGAGAGATTAACGGTTATTTATGTTAACAATGCTATTTATGGTATGACAGGGGGACAGATGGCCCCGACAACCCTGGCAGGGCAGGTAACGGCAACTACGCCTCTGGGCAGGGATATCAGTAAAGCAGGGCATCCCCCGCGCATG
>DUVO01000013.1 GCA_012841005.1 Bacillota bacterium
CTTCGCCTATTCGGAAATAGATGGGAATATTGATACAATAAAAAGTTTTATCAAGGCCTTGAATGAGGGAGATGCACAAGGGGCAATGGACCTCCTGGCAGAGGATGTGGTTCATGTTGATAATTACCTGGATGGGTACTTTGAACTGTATGATTCTGAAGAGGTGGCCGAAGAAATAGACTACATGGTCGAAGCTAAATATGAAATGGTGGATTATGAGAACACCTTTAAGGCCCTCGGGGAGAATGTCTGGGTGGTGGAAGGTAAAGCCAACGACTATTTTACAGGATTAACTGCCGCATTGTATCCCGGCGCTGGTTTTGCGGGAATGGGTTACACTGCCAAATACTTCGTGACAGATAATAAAATCTGTTATATGGAATTCCTGTGGAATAGGGATGATGAAGATCTTTATTATAAACTGACGGGAGGTTTTATAGGCGCTTTCTTCCTGGCAGGGGAAGGGGAAGATGGTGAAATTGTCATAGAGGCATGTGTGCCGGGACTGCCCGGGGATAAAGCTGGACTAAAGCCGGGAGATATCATAGTTGCAGTTGATGGCATAAGGGTCGAGGAAATGGAGGATTATAGAGCTTCGGAGGTATATTTCAGGCTGTTAGGGCCGGTCGGCACGAAGGTAAAGCTGACTATAAATCGTAATGGGGAAGTCTTTGACGTTGAAATCGTAAGGGCTGCCAGATAAGAAAGGTGTAGTGATGTTGCCGGACTTGCCGCTCATGCATAATGAAAGGGCGGCAGGTCCGGTTGTGCGGCAAGTGGGGCCATAATTGTGAAAAATGAAAGCGGGGTGCCTGTATAGTGGCTTTAGTAAAACTGAGAAAAGCATCTTTTGTGTTGGTGTGCCTGTTAATAATCCTGCTCCTTTGGCCCGGCCAGGCTTTTTTAGCGGGAAAGGGCGTTCAATCAGAATTTGCTGGCGGTTCAGGGACGGAAGATGATCCTTACCTGATCGCCACGGCCCAGCAGTTGGCGCAGGTGAACAATTATTTGGACGCCTGTTTTAAACTGATTGCTGACATTAATCTGGACCTTGCCCCCTATAACCGGGGTAAGGGCTGGGAACCCATCGGCAGCGGGGATGAACCCTTCACCGGCTCCTTCGATGGCAACGGCAGGATCATTAGGACCCTTTACATCAATCGGGAGGATGAAGATTGCATTGGCCTGTTCGGTGTAACTGGCCTGGGTTCGTCCTTGCGCAGTATTAAGCTGGAGGAGGTAAAGATAAGGGGGAGGAATTACGTCGGTGGTTTGGTAGGGTTGATCTATGAGGGGAATATTGATGATTGTTATGTTTCCGGTACTGTACGGGGTGAAAAGGATACCGGCGGTCTGGTTGGGCTGGCCAGTTGTATTATCCGAAATTGTTACACCAATTGCACAGTTGGCGGTGCTGACAATGCCGGCGGCATTGCAGGAAGCAATTGGGGTACCCTTACCGGTTCTTATGCAGCCGGCCAGGTAACCGGCAGGGAAGCTGTCGGCGGCCTGGTCGGCTGC
>DUVO01000235.1 GCA_012841005.1 Bacillota bacterium
ACGAAATTCCCCCACCAGGCCAGCGATGTAGTCTTCCTGGAGGGGCTCGGTAAAATACCGGCGGAGGAGGCCGCCAATAAGTTCTCCCTGGGCGGTGAGCCCGTCGGCATAATTATTCTCATAGTACTGCTGCAGGGACTGGAGGAGCTGCACCCCAATCACCTGCATGGCAATGAGGATCAGGAGGAAGTATATGATGCCCATCTTCCACTGGATGCTCTTGAACATTTTTAATTCCCCCTGAAATAATAACCCGCCCCCCGCCTGGTCTGGATATAACGGGGATTGCCGGGATCTTCCTCCAGCTTTTCCCGCAGGCGCCGGATGGCAACATCTACAGTGCGGATGTCCCCGTAATAATCAAAACCCCAGACCTCCTCCAGGAGCTGCTCCCGGGAAAAGACCCGCCCCGGGGAGAGGGCCAGATATTTCAGGAGGTCGAATTCCCGGGGGGTCAGTTCCAGAGACCGAGATTCCTTCCTGACCTCAACCCGTTCCAGGTCGATTTCAAGATCGCCGAAGGCCAGCACCCGAGAGGCCTGCCCCTGCTGTTCGCCAGCGGTCTGCATCCGGCGCAGGATGGCCTTGACCCGGGCTAATATCTCCCGGGGGCTGAAGGGCTTGGTCACATAGTCATCGGCCCCCAGTTCCAGGCCGAGGATTTTATCTATCTCTTCTTCTTTGGCCGTCAGCATCAAGATCGGCACCTGGGAAAAGATACGAACCTGGCGGCAGACACTGAAGCCGTCCAGCTTGGGCAGCATAATATCCAGGATCATCAGGTCAGGGGCGGTGCTTTTGGCCTTGGCCACAGCTTCCTCCCCGTCATAGGCTACTATCACTTCATACCCTGCCTGTTCCAGGTTATAGCGCAGGATATCGGCAATGGGCTTTTCATCATCGACAACCAAAATCTTTTCCGTCATTTCCCCATCTCCCTCCACCCTCAAACTCTCTATTTCTAACTACGAAGCCAGGCGCTCCAGTCCAATGACCAGTTTTGTTAGGGGTGTCCCAGATTCCCAGTTCATATAGATACCCTTACGTAAAAATTTCGCCCATCCGGGTAATATTCCTGCTGGAAATGAATGAACGAAGCATAGGGCGGCCCGCGGCAGATGGTGCAAAAAAAGGAACCGGCCGTACCGGTCCCTTTTTCTTCAGTGTCGTTCCCTTATTGTCCGGCATCACAGCCACCGGTCCCGGTCATTCTCAACCCAGGCCTGCCATTCTGCCTCCAGTTCTTCCCGGGTGAGCCCCAAAACCTCCTCCAGGGCACCATCCAGGGTTGCCCCCCGGCCCAGGTGTGCCAGGATTTCGGGCAGCTTCTCTTCTCCATAGACCTCAGCCATATAGAGGACAAAGGAAAGGGCCTGCCGGTAGGCCAGGTTTTGGTTTTCCAGGCCGGAGAAGTCCTCCAGCTCTTCCAGGCTGTAGAAGGTCTGGTCAAAGGAGGAATCCTGGTCCAGCCAGAGCACCCCGTTGAGCTTGTACTCCACATACTGGGCGATCCCTTCGCTGAGCCAGCGAGGATAATTGCCCCGGGCTTTGTAATCAACCACAACATGGGTAAACTCGTGGGCAACCGGCCCGTTTTCCAGGAAGAGCTGGGACCGGCGGACCGGGTTGTCGGTCCGCAACCAGGTGTTGGGGGAAAGGATCTGGATTACACCCGCCCAGTAAACACCCATGGCCCCGCCGTCCTGGGCCGTCCAGCCGAAGGCCTCGGCCAGGTCTTCCTGGGTCGGGTGCACCACTATAGCCGTGGCGGCCGGGGGTTCATACTGCAGGAGGTCTACCACCGGTTGATATACAGCCATGGCTGTATCCAGGACCAGCCGGCCGGCACCGGTATCTTCAAGCCGGTAGTAAACGGTAAATTTCTCATTTTCCAGTTCCTCCCACCCGGCAAAGGCCTCGAGCAGTCGTGAACGGGAAATTTCCCGGGCAATTTCATAGGTCACCAGCCGGGGTAAGGTGGGAAAACTGGCCCAGGTAGAAATTATAATAATGGCAATGAGGCAAAGACCCACCCAGCGGGAGATCTTTTTTTTCCCCTGCGCCGGCACAAGGCAAGGATCCATCTTTCTCCCCTCCCCCCTCTCCAAGGGAACGGTCCCGCCTGCTATATTAAAATCCTATTCGCCCAAATCAGTTCCATACCTGCCGCCCTGCGGAAGGGAAGGGAAAATTCCCTTTAGCCCACACTCCCATGCCGGACGGGATTGGCAATCTTCAGCACCCGGGCATTGCCCCGGTCGACCACGTAGAGGTTTCCTTCTCCATCCACAGCCAGGTTACCGGGCTCTGTCAATTCCCCGTAGGGGGTCCCCGCGAGACGGAACATCAGCAGCCATTCCCCCCGGGAGTCATAGACCTGGACCCGGTTGTTGTGGGTATCGGAAACGTAGATATTGCCCTCCTGGTCGACGGCTACCCCCAGGGGAGTGTGCAGTAATTCCCCTTTCCCCTTGCCGAGACTCCCAAACTGCAAGGTCTGATCGGCAATGGGAGCGTTTTGTTCCAGGGGAATCTTGATTACCTTCCCCACCCCGTTAGCACCATGGACCAGGTAGATGGTTCCCTCGCCGTCCACCGTCAGCGCCCCCGGCCAGGTAAAGGGCACCAGATCGTAGGAACCTTCCAGCATACTGGCGAGCTGCATGACCAGCTCCCCGTCGGGGCTATACTTGCGCAGTTCGTTTTCTGAAATGTCATAGTAGGCACCCTTGAGGGCCAGGTAAATATTCCCCTCCCGGTCGGCGGCCAACCCGGCCAGGGGAATGTCAAAACCATCCTGCAGGCTGAAAAAGGAGGCAAATTCATCCCGGCTCCCCACCTGTCTCAAGAACCTGCCCCCGGCATCGAGGACCTGGACCCGGTTGTTGCCAACGTCGGCGACATAAATATTTCCTTTCCCATCCAGCGACAGGGCACCCGGCTGGTTGAACCGGCCCGGTTCTCCCCCCTGGGAACCTAGTTGGTCAATCAGTTCCCCCTCGGGGCTGTACCGGTAGATCTGGTGCCTGGCCCCATCGGAAACCAGTATTTCCCCCCCGGCAGTCACCGCCACTCCCGCCGGATCGTGCAGGGGTTCTCCCTCCAGTACGGCCAGTACCTCCACCTGGGTGTACCCCTCTTCATCGACCAGTCTGAGACTGGCCTGGGGTTCAGGTTCCTCTTCCCCTCGAGCCGGGAAGCTGCATCCGGCGGCCAGCAGGGCCACCGCCAGGAAAAAAGACACTATTACCGCTGCACCCTTCTGCTTCTTCATCGTTCCTTACCCCCCTATGGTTCCGCAAATTCCAGCTGCCGCCACCGCCCCAGGTAAAGATGGCAATAGGGGCTGCTGGCCAGCTGCCGGCGGCTGTAGAGCAACCTGCCTTCAGGGCCGGGAAGGACAGCCGCAATCCTTTCCCCGCTGCTTTCGCCGTCGATTACATAGCGGGACGGCACCGGACCATCCCAGGTCAGGATCTGGTAGACACCGCCGGCCGGAGCAGGCACCAAAAGTTCTGCCCTGCCATCGCCATTCAGGTCCCGGGTCAGGGGAGGTGAAGAGAGTAAATCGCCCATGTCATCTCCCCCCTGCCAGATCTTCCTGAGGCGGCCCTCCTGCCAGGTGTAGACGTAGACAGACTTCACCAGGCCATCCCCCAGGATGACCTCCGCCCGGCCGTCCCCGGTAAGGTCCCCGACGGCCAGGGAAGTATAATTGTTGCCTATGCCGGGATTCTTGTAAATTTCCACATAGGCCTTGCCGTTCCAGGCAAAGACGGTGAGCCCTTCGGCGGCAAAGGCAATAATCTCCCGCCGGCCGTTGCCGTCAATATCGGCAACCTCCATGCTGCGAAAGGGCAATTCCTCAACCCGGAAGGCCTTTACATAGTTCCCGTCCCTGTACTGCCAGATCTCGGTCACCGCCTGGTAATCGGCACCGAAAGGGTCGCCCTCCCCATGCAGGAGGATGATCTCATCCCGCCCGTCACCGGTGGTATCGCCGACGGCCACGCTGGAAATCTGGCCGGGAACTCCCTGCCAGCCCACCTGCTGGTAGCCCTTTTCCCCGTGGGCAAAAATATATATATCATTGCTGGTACAGGCAATGAGCTCCGCCCGTCCGTTACCGGTGGTGTCCCCCAGAAGGAGCTGCCCCGACGCCGCCAGCCAGGTCTCCCAGGCCTGGCTGTAGTCCTGGCCGTCGGAAGCCCAAACCGTTACCCGTTTACCCTGGGCTACCACCACTTCCGGGTTCCCGTCTCCCGTAAGATCGCCCCAGGCCAGGGCATCGGGTTCCCCGGCAGGCAGGGCAAGGGTCCCTTCCTCTTGGACAGCCTGGGGCCAGGTAAAGGTATCGACCACGGGCAGTTTGCCCCTGGCGGCAAACTTTTCATAGATATCAGGGGTAATCCGGTCCAGGGGCTGTACCGGTTCGGTTAGATCAACGGCCCCCGTGGCAATGGTCCTGACCTGCTGCCCCTCGAGGAGGAATTGGACGGCCTTTACCTGGGGGAACTGGGTCAGGGTTTGAACTATGGAATAGATGGTATTGACTTCCGTCTCCACACCACCCCAATGGTTATCCCGGAATTCCCGGGAAAAATCCAGGTATACTATGCCATCGATAATTTTTATATCCAGCAGCCTGGTACCTGGGGGAACGACGGGGTGATTTTTTCCGCCAAAGGGAAAACCGCGGTGGAGGGCTTCCACCAGGACCCGGGCCACGGCCTGGGTGCGGGGCACTTCCTGCTGGACCGGGTTGTCGCGCCCCTGGAAAATATAGTGAAGGGTGATGGTCATTGTTTCCCCATCTTTTTCTGCAGGCGGGGAAGGTACAGCTTCGGCTTCAGTTTGAAGGGGTTCCCCGGCCTCTTCTTCGGTCAGTAAAATTGAAAGATCGGTATCCTCCAGGTCCTGCCCGTCACAGGCGGTAAGACCCAGAAGAAAGGCAAGGAAAAACAGCAGTATTTTGATTTTCCTCCCGGTCCCCATTTTACAGCCCATTTCCATCCATCCTTTTCGAGGTTCGACTTGTAGGGGCCACCTGCGGTCGCCTTTTCGAAGCTCGAGGTTCGATGTTCGAAAGAAATAGTTCTGCATCATTGTAAGAACTACACTTCTGGCGGAGCGACATTGCAACGAGCTGCCACAACGTTTGTCGGTAGCTGATAGTCTGTAGTCCGGTGTATGGTGCCGGAAGTACCCCGAAAACAGCATTGAGACGACTAGATAAAAAGAGCGCAGGCGAGGGAGGAGAAGCAGCGACACGGAGTCTTTCGCCCCGAAGGGGCGAGTTGTGTCGCTGCCCGAACGAGCCGAGCTCGTTCAGTAGGCCTGTTAGTCTCCTGCTGTGGAGGGGTACTTCCGGCAACGAGCAGCAGTTGACAACCGGTATTGCCCGTCGCCTTCGGCTTTGGACAAGCCCTCTGCGAGGAGCACTGGGAGCGAAGCCAGAAGTGTTGGTTCAGCATGGATATCTATTATCATTATATAAATTCCTCATTACAAGAGGGTTAGGAAGTATTAACAAAACTGTAAAGGAGAGAACTCAGTTTATTCCCCTGTAGGGCAGCCTGATGACAAATTCCGTCCCCTCACCGGGGATGCTGGAGACGGTGATGGTGCCGTCATGCTGCTCTACCAGCCATTTGACAATGGAGAGGCCCAGGCCGGTACCCCCCAGGGCCCGAGAACGGGCCTTATCGACCCGGTAGAAGCGATCGAAGATGTGGGGGAGATCCTGGGCGGGAATGCCGATGCCCGTGTCGCGGACGGCAAGGCACAGGTGCTCCTGGTCCGCCCAGGCCCGCACCGTCACGGAACCGCCCCGGGGGGTATACTTCAGGGCATTGTCCAGGAGGTTGATGAGAACCTGTTTCATCCGGTCAGGATCACAGAGGATGCGGGGCAGTTCCTGGTTGATCTCGGTTTTGAGTGCAATGCCCGCCCGTTGGGCCCGGGGCATGAGCTGGGCGACACAGCCGGTAATCAGCTTCTCCGGGTTAAGGGACACCAGTTCCATGGTAATCTCCAGGGCATCCATCCGGGAAAGACTGAGAAGATCGTCTACCAGGCGGGTCAGGCGGTCGGTTTCCTTCTCGATGACCTCTACATAGCGCCGGGCAGGAATCCCGGGGGGGAGTTCATCGGCCAGGGTGACGGCAAAACCCTTGATGGAAGTCAGGGGAGTGCGGAGCTCGTGGGATACGTTGCTCAAGAACTGGAGGCGCATCTGCTCCAGCCGGCGCAGGTCGGAAATATCCCGCAGGACCGCCACCGCCCCGGTAATTTCCCCCTTGGCGCTCCAGACGGGCGAGACCTGGACCCGGTATAGGGATTCAGGATCCTGCGGGGTTTCCAGCTCGTCCACCAGGGGTATCCCCCGCTCCAGGACCTCCTGAAAGAGATTCCACAGCCGGGGATGGTTGATCCTTTCCCCCAGGGGAACACCGATGACGGTTTCCGCCCGGGCCCCGAACATTTTTTCTGCCGCCGGATTGAGGAGAATCCCCATCCCCCTATCATCGACGGCCACCAGGCCGTCGCCCATGCTGGTCAAGACAGCAGCCAGTTTCTTCCTCTCCCCGGAGATGGCGTCAATGGTGGCCTTCAGGCGCCCTGTCAGGTAGTTGAAGGTCTCGGCCAGCTGGGCCACCTCGTCCCGGCCCCGGGGCTTGAGCTTCCAGTCGTATTCGCCCCGGGCCACCTCCTTGGCTGCCCGGGTTATTTCGCCAATGGGGCCGGTAACGGTGCCGGCCAGGTAAAACCCCACCAGGAGGGATACCCCCAGGGCAAGGCTGATGCCAAAAATGAGAAAATTTCGAACAGCCCCCAGGGTCCGGTCCACCCGGGCCAGGCTGGAGGTCAGGTACACCGCCCCGATGATTTCGGTGCCGGAACGAAGGGGGGCCGCCACGCACAGGAGTCTTTCTCCCCCGGGCCCAGCCTGTTCCCGGCTGCTTACCACTTCCCCGGCCAGGGCTTCCTTTACCCCGGGCCGGACCAGGGGTTCCCCGATGGCGACATCGGGCCAGAGGGAATCCCCCACAACCCGGCCTCCATCATCGAGGACCTGAACCCGGGCATCCATATCCCGGCCAAATTGCTGGGCCAGGTCATTGCCCAGAAAGGTGAGCTGGGCATAGTGGGAAAAGACCCGGGCGTGGGCCATGAGATTCTCCTCGATCTCCCGGACATAGTACCGTTCCATGGCATGGAGGAGGAAAGCCCCCATTATGGCCAGGGAGAGGAGGATGAGGATTAAGTAGGTGAGGGTAAGGCGCCATTTGATACTCCTAAACATCGTTCTGCTCCCTGAACTTGTAGCCCACACCCCACACGGTGATTATGTTGACGGGGGAACTGGGGTCCACTTCAATCTTTTCCCGGAGGCGCCGGATATGCACATCCACCGTCTTGGTGTCGCCAAAGTAATCATACCCCCACACCTGGCTGAGGAGGGCATCCCGGGAAAAGACCTTACCCGGGTTGGCCATCAATAGTTCCAGGAGTTCAAATTCCTTGGGGGTGAGATCCACCACCTGGCCCCGGACTTCAACCCGATGTCGTTCTAGGTCGAGGGTCAGATCGCCCGCGGCAATGACACCCTCTTCCGGGTTTGCCGCCACCCGGTCCACCCGCCGGAGGATGGCCTTGATCCGGGCCACCAGCTCCCGGGGGTTGAAGGGTTTGGTCACATAGTCATCGGCCCCCAGTTCCAGGCCCAGGATCTTGTCGATATCATCTCCCTTGGCGGTGAGCATGATCACCGGCACATCCATGGTCTTCCGCAGTTCCCGCAGGACTTCGAACCCGTCCAGGCCGGGAAGCATCACATCCAGAAGGACACAGCGGGGTTGTTCCTGCCGGGCCAGCCGCAGGGCTTCGTGGCCGTCCCCGGCCTCAACCACCGCAAAGCCATTCTTCTCCAGGTTTATGCGCAAGAATTCTAAAATGGTATCTTCGTCATCTACAATTAAGATTTTTTCCAGCACCGGTTTCCCCCTCCCTTCCCGCTTCTCTCTCCTTATCAGTATACGGGTTCTGGGACGGGGAGACAAGGGTAATTGCTGGTACCACCTTGCAGTTGACAATTGACTATGGAAAATTGACAATTACCAGTTTGGGGGAAGGGTGTATATTTGGGGATTTATTTACGGTTATTAACAGGTTGCTGTTATATCCCGGGCCTGTCCCCTATTAGCAGGGGCGGCCTTTGGCCGCCCGGAAAATGGGGATATTCTCTTTTAATCGGGAGACTGTCCCCATTTTGTTTTGGCAGGCACAAAAAAGAACACGTGGCAGAGCCACGTATTCAAAGAGGGGGTTCAAAGGTTTTTTGCCCTTTGTTGGTTCTAATTATAAAGGCCT
>DUVO01000066.1 GCA_012841005.1 Bacillota bacterium
ATGACGGCCGCCACCAGCAGGATGATCACCAGAATATCCGTCATCTGTCCCAGGAACATAGAAAAAAGACTCCGGGGCGGTGCTTCCTTGAGGGCGTTGGGACCGTATTCCCGGGCTCTTTTTTCAGCCTCTTCTTTGGTCAGGCCCCGGCGGAGATCTGTTTTCAGCTCCCCGCGGATCTCTTCAATATTCATCTGATGCCAGTTCTTTTTCTCGCTCATCGGCATTCCCTCTTTCCTTTGGTTGGTTTACTATTATGCTCTGCTCAAGGATATTACCTCTTCCGGTGTGTGTTCATTTCCTCATAGTATATGAATATTAACCGTTTTAACCGGCTTAGACCTCCATGTCACCCCATGCCCCCCGCTGGCCCCCGGGGTGAATTAAAAAAGACCCCTGCATGAAAGCTCATCTCATGCAAAGGTCTCGCCCGGCAAGAGGCCCGTCGAGGCAGCGGGACGCCGAGGCGTCCGGATTGACGCCACCCCGATTACAGCTACTCCCCTATGCAGCTATACAATAGCATGATTATCCAGCCCGGTCAATAGGGAGGGGGAAAATTACCCGGAAAGTCTTTCCTTTTCCGGTAGAAGGAGGGTAATGGTCAAAATTACCAGTGGCGAAGGGCCTTTGCCGGCCCCAGATTTTTCTTTTTCAGGGAGGAGATTAGTTCTAAACAGGCGAATTACACTTAGAAAAGCGCAATTTTTGTCTTACCTGGGGAGGCAAGAGAATGGGAATACTTGTAATAGAGGGGGAAACAAGGCTCAAGGGCCGGGTCACCATTAGCGGTGCCAAAAATGCTGTCCTGGCCGTCTTGCCAGCCACCCTCCTGGCTGAGGGTGAAACCATTATTGAAAATTCCCCCGGCATCAACGATGTCCGGGTTATGGGTCAGATTTTAGCCGCCTTGGGTGCCGAGGTGAAGGAAAACGGGTCTGGGTTTAAGATTAATCCAGGTAGGGTGTACAGTCAGTCACCCCCCCTGGAACTGGTAAAAAAGCTGCGGGCTTCCAGCCTGCTCCTCGGGCCCTTGTTGGCCCGCTACGGGCAGGCAGAAATTGTCATGCCCGGAGGCTGCAACATCGGCCCCCGTCCCCTGGACCAGCATATTAAGGGTTTACGGGCACTGGGGGCAGAAGTTAAAATCGAACGAGGTTTTATCTGGGCGAGGGCCAAAAAACTGAAAGGAGCACCGGTGTACCTGGATGTAACCAGCGTGGGGGCAACGGAAAATATCATGATGGCAGCCTGCCTGGCCGAGGGGAAGACCGTCATCGAAAATGCCGCCAAGGAGCCGGAAATTGTCGATATTGCCAACCTCCTCAATGCCATGGGTGCCAGTGTTAAGGGAGCGGGAACGGACGTGATCCGGATCCAGGGGGTTAAACACCTGCGGGGGGCCCGCCACACCATTATTCCCGACCGGATCGAGGCCGGTACCTTTATGATTGCCGCCGCCGCCACCCGGGGGGAAGTAACCATCGAAAATGTTATTCCCGAACACCTGGAACCTGTTATTGCCAAACTACGGGAGGCAGGAGCCCGGGTTGAGGTGGGGGAGGACAGCATCAAGGTGACGGGGTGCGAGGGCACCTGCCAACCCTTGGATATCAAGACCCTGCCCTACCCGGGCTTTCCGACGGATCTCCAGTCGCCCATGACAGCCCTCTTGACCACTGCCGCCGGCACCAGCATCATCAAGGAAAATATATTCGAAAACCGCTTCCGGCACGTGGATGAATTCAAGCGGATGGGGGCACAGATCAAGGTAGAAGGAAGGACGGCTGTAGTGGAAGGTGTCGACTTCTTGAGCGGTGCACGGGTACGGGCAACAGATCTCCGGGCCGGGGCTGCCCTTATTATCGCCGCCCTAATGGCCAGGGGAGAGACCATCATCCAGGGGACGGAACATATCGACCGGGGCTATGAAAACATCACCGGTAAATTTCGTGCCCTCGGCGCCCACATCCGCCGGGAAGACTAAAATAAACAGGGGACTGCCCCCCAAAGGCCCAGGGGAGACGGTCCCCTTATTATTGGTTACGGCAGGGACAGTCCCCTTTTACTGCCCGTAGGCCTAGGGCGGGGTCGGGCATCCGGCATAAAATTCCCGTCTCCGGCGCAGAATACTACCGTCCCAGTTTCCAAAAGATGGAGGTATTGCTATGCGCCGCTACCAGGCCTTCCCTGTCCCCCCGGGTAAAAACTCCCTTCACTACTGGCCCCGGGCCGTTTCCCCCCTGCGGGTCATTTTCAACTTCCTGGTGATCCAACTCTGCCGCTACTTACCGTCCTTTCCCCTGAAGAACTTCCTCTACCGGAATTTCCTCGGTATGAAGGTGGGCCGGGACGCCGCCGTGGGTTTGATGGTCATGATTGATATTTTCTTTCCCCAGGAGATATCCATCGGTGAAAATACCATCATCGGTTACAACTGCACCCTCCTGGGCCACGAATTCCTGCAGCGGGAGTGGCGCCGTGGCCCTGTGCAAATTGGCCGGGATGTCATGATCGGCGCCAATACCACTGTCCTCCCCGGGGTCACCATCGGGGACGGGGCGGTGGTCTCGGCCTGTTCATTAGTTAACAAAGATGTCCCTCCCGGGGCGGTGGTTGGCGGGGTTCCCATTCGGATTCTTAAAAACTGAACCGGGAGATTTCCCGCCGGTAGCTTCAGTATCTGGACAGGCCCGCCGCCTGCTGCCCGGGACAGCCCGCCCCTGTTCTACCAGTAATTGACTGTCATTTTCTTGCTGAACAGAAACAAATCTTATCTTATAACTGATAAAATCATGGTAAAGGAGTAAGACAAAAACCAGTAAAATTCGGGAAATGGAGCAGGAGTTATCCCCACAAGAGAGAATATTTCTAAATTAGATAGTATGAGTGGTTAAAGGTATAAACAAAAATTTAACAACCGGGGTCCAAGGTGGCCCTCCATCATGTAGTGTTTCCAGGCATGATGTTTCCGGTAATTGCTGCCGTAAGGTACAAAGCAATGGAGGCTACCTTTTCTATGCCCCGGATTCGGGCACCGGGGGCATCAATATGTAAGAAGGTGGTGAGGCCGATTGACAGGGGAAATAATTAAAGAAATCCGTACTGCTGAAACAGAAGCGGAAGAAATGCTCAAAGGCGCCCAGGCTGAAGCCCGGCGAATCCTTGAAGATGCCCGGACCAAGGGTGAAGCCCTGCTGGCCGAGGCCCAGAGGCAGGCCAGGGTGGAGGCGGAAGAACTGATCGAAGCAGCAGTAAAAAAGGCAGAGGCTGAGGTTATTCCCATCCGCCGGGAACGGGAGCAAGAGATCCAAAAGCTAAAAGAAGCAGCTGCTTCCAAGATGGCGGCAGCTGTAGCCATGATTTCAGAGAGGATTGTGAAGAGCGATGGCAATAGTTGAAATGAAAAAGGTTTTCCTCTTTGTCCACCGGACAGAGAAGGAGGAAGTCGTCCGCGCTCTCCAGTCCCTGGG
>DUVO01000184.1 GCA_012841005.1 Bacillota bacterium
AAATCCGGCGCGGTCCCGCCACTGTGATGGGGAGCCGTCTTACGAAAACCACTGGGTACAGCACCTGGGAAGGTGTAAGCCGGTAGTGAACCTGAGCCAGGAGACCTGCCTTGTCCCGGAACCGGTTGCCTACGGGGATTAGGAAACGGCTCGGTGTGTTGATATCTTTCACCCTGACCGATTTCGGTGGGGTTTTTTTGGTAAAGGAAAGGGGAGGAATAAACTATGGTACCGGAAAAAATAAAAAAGAGGGACGGCCGTATTGTGGAATTCAACCCGGAACGGATTGCCAATGCTATCTTTAAGGCTGCCCGGGCAGTGGGGGGGCAGGATTATAACAAGGCAGTGGCATTGGCCCAGGAGGTTGCCGCCCTGGTCGGGGAAAAATATGGGGGCAAAATCCCGACGGTGGAGGACGTCCAGGAACTGGTAGAAAAAGTACTGATCGAAAAGGGCCATGCCCGGACGGCCAAGGCCTATATCCTCTACCGACAACAGCGGGCCGAGTGGCGGAATTTCCGTAAACTAATGGTAAACGTCCAGGAAATGGTCCAGGACTACCTCAACAGCCAGGACTGGCGGGTGAATGAAAACAGCAATATGAACTATTCCCTCCAGGGTCTAAACAACCACATCATCTCTGCCGTAAGCTCCAAGTACTGGCTGGAAAAGGTTTATCCCCCCGCCATCGCCGAAGGCCACCGCAGGGGTGATTACCATATCCACGACCTGGGAATTATAGCCCCCTACTGCTGTGGGTGGGACCTGGCCGACCTCCTGGAAAAGGGATTCGCCGGTGTGGGGCAAAAGGTGGAGAGCGGGCCGGCCCGGCACTTCCGCACCGCCCTGGGCCAGATTACCAACTTTTTCTACACTCTCCAGGGGGAAGCTGCCGGTGCCCAGGCCTTTTCCAGTTTCGATACATACCTGGCTCCCTTTATCCGTTATGACGGTCTCGACTACCAGGGGGTAAAACAGGCTCTCCAGGAGTTCATTTTCAACCTCAATGTCCCCACCAGGGTGGGCTTTCAGACGCCCTTCGTCAATTTGACCATGGACGTGGTGGTTTCGCCTGTCCTGGGGAAGGAGCCGGTGATCTTCGGCGGCCGGCGCCAGCAGGCCTGCTACGGGGAATTCCAACGGGAAATGGATATGCTGAACATGGCCTTCTGTGAAGTGATGATGGAGGGGGACGCCAAAGGCCGGGTCTTCACCTTCCCCATCCCCACCTACAACATCACCCCCGATTTCCCCTGGGACAGCCCCGTTGTGGAAAAGATCCTGGCCATGACGGCCAAGTATGGCATCCCCTATTTCGCCAATTTCGTCAACTCTGACCTGAAGCCCGAGGATGTCCGGAGCATGTGCTGCCGCCTCCGCCTTGACAACCGGGAACTCAGGAAAAGGGGCGGCGGCCTCTTCGGCGCCAACCCCCTCACCGGTTCCATCGGCGTTGTGACCATAAACCTGCCCCGCCTGGGTTACTTGAGTTCCACGAAGGAAGATTTATTCCAGCGCTTAAAGCACCTGATGGATCTGGCCAAGGAGAGTCTGATTATCAAACGGGGGGTTTTGGAAAAACTCACGGACCAGGGTCTGTATCCCTATTCCCGTTTCTACCTGCAGACGGTTAAAGAAAGGTTTGGTACTTACTGGGACAACCATTTCAATACCATCGGCATTGTCGGCATGCACGAGGCCCTTTTAAACTTCCTGGGCTGGGGAATCGAAACCCCGTCCGGCAAGGCCCTGGCCCTGGAGATTATGGATTTCATGCGGGAGACAATTGTGGGCTACCAGGAGGAAACCGGGTACCTCTTCAACCTGGAAGCTACCCCGGCGGAAAGCACCTCCTACCGCCTGGCTCGTTTGGACAAAGCCGAGTATCCCGACATTATCACCGCGGGGGACCGGGAACCCTATTACACCAACTCCACCCAGTTACCGGTGGATTACACCGCAGATGTGATTGCCGCCCTGGAACACCAGGATGACTTGCAGACCAAATATACCGGCGGTACCGTATTCCACGCCTTCCTGGGGGAAAGGCTCCCGGACAACAAAACCTGCCGCCAGTTCCTGCAGCGGGTTGTTGCCAACTGCCGCCTGCCCTACCTCACCATAACGCCCACCTTCAGCATCTGCAGCCGGCACGGCTATATTGCCGGCGAACACTGGGCCTGCCCCACCTGTGGGGAAGAAACAGAGGTCTGGAGCCGGATTGTCGGCTATTACCGGCCGGTGAAAAACTGGAATAATGGTAAGCAGGAAGAATTCAGGGCAAGGAAGACCTTTGCCGTTTAGGAAAAGCCACAAGGCCATAAACAAAATGGGCGCCCGGCGGGACCACCGCCGGGCATAACCCTTTAATCTTACAGCAAAGGAGGGATAATATTGACCATACGGGGACTTGTACCCACCAGCCTGGTAGATTACCCCGGGGAGATGTGCACCACCCTTTTCTTCAGCGGCTGCAACCTCCGCTGTCCCTGGTGCCATAACAGGGAGCTGGTGGAAGAACCCGGGACCCTGCCGGAAATTAAGCCGGAAGAAGTCTATAAGTTGCTCCAGGAAAGGCAGAATTGGGTCCAGGCCGTTTGCCTTACCGGGGGTGAACCCACCTTGGCCCCGGGCTTATTTAACTTTATTTCGACACTGAAGGGACTGGGATTCAAGGTGAAACTGGATACCAACGGCACCCGGCCCCGGGTGCTCTCCCGCCTCCTGGAAGCCGATCTGGTGGATTACGTGGCCATGGATATAAAGGGGCCGCCGGCCAAGTACCGGCTGGCAGCCGGGGTACCGGTGGAAATGGAGGCCGTTGAAACCAGTATTAACCTCTTAAAGAAGGGTACTACCCGGTACGAATTCCGGACAACGGTTGTCCCGGACCTGCTGACGGAAGAGGACCTGCTGGCCATTGGAAAATGGCTGTCTGGAGCCCCTTGTTATGTGCTGCAGCGGTTTGTGCCCCGGGAAAATGTATTGGAAGAGAAATACCGGCACCTGTCTTCCGGTAACCCCGAATTCCTGCGGCAGGTGGCTTCCCGCTTAAAAAACTGTTTTTCCAGGGTGATAGTGCGGGACTGAAAACCGCCTTCCCCCCATAAACCTCAAGTACCTCCTGGCTCCCCTACCCCATTCCATGGCCATTTGCTTTCCCTTTCCCCGGTACCTCAAGGGGTTACTCCTTCCCCTTTTCCCATTCAAGGTTAACATATAACAGCCCCTTTAAAACCCCATTCATTTTTCCCAGCTTCCCAGCCTTTTACTACCCTTTTTATAGGGCTTCCCCTTCACCAGTAGAAATTCTATGGCTTCCCCTGCTTTTTCTTCTTCTGCATAACACCCCAGGCAAATTCTAGAAATTCAATTAGTTCCTTTTTATCCTCCTCACTCAGCAGGACTCCCTTGAACTTTATCTTGGGTCTTTGGAGCAATTCTTCCAGGTCCAATTCGGGTTCCCGGCTGTATTCATAGTCCTCGTCCCGAAAAATATGCTGCCCCGCCGCAGAAATTCCCTTTTCCTGAACAAATAAGTACCCAGCTGCCCGCAGCAGTTCTTCATATTCTACCTTCAACGGTCGGGCAAGCTTCCGCAAGATCCACGGCGAAGGGATACCCCTTTGTCCAGTTTCTATCTGGGAAAGGTAAGAATTTGATACACCGGCGTTATGGGCTAGTTTTCTGATGGAAAACCCGCGCCTTTTCCGGAGACTTTTAAGATACTCGCCAAATTCCATATTCATAACAACCTCACTATCGTTGTTCTCATCACAATTTGAGTAGGTAGCTAATTGAGAAAAAGCAATGTACTTGCTAAAGAAATAGCAATATGCTATAATGCTTGCAGATGCAAGCGCCGAAAGAACCCTTCCCGGTTAATTCACCCACCAATTTACCTGGCACAAAATGGAGAAATTATCGTCTAAGTATTATAAACCGTATTGTACTTCACCATATTGTACTTCACCATGCACATACAGCCTTGTTCTTATCTTCGACAAGAAAAGGTACATCCAGAGGAGCTGACACAAAATGGAAGAAAAAGACGCGTTATTGAACAAAATCGAAAGGCTAAGGGATGAATTAAATCAACTGGTACTGGAAAAGAACAAAATTGACCATCAGGAGATTATAAAAAAGAGCAGGGAACTGGATAGGCTGATTACCGAGTACACCGCAAAATACAGCTCCAAATAATCCTTCTTTAAACAGGCCTCCTTAACCAGTAACTCCTCCTTCCTTACCTTTGCGATAAGTCATTTTCCCGAGCAAATTCTTTCTCCCTACCATACCTCCCCGCAAATATTTCATCCTGCCCTTTAGCAAAATAGCACAGCAGGACAAGCCCCCCTGCACAGGTATTTCTCCCCCTCTGTCCCTGCGGATGCTTGGTAAAATGCCCTTTATAGCATACTAAATACTCTTCCCACTTCCATATCCCCTGCCGAAGGGCCTTTTATTTTTGAAACTCCCTCTTATTTGGCTAACAACAACTTCATTTTCTGCCAGCCAGGGAATTTCCCTCGGGGATTGCCCGACGATATTTTTCCGTCACATACCCCACTGGAACCCAGTATTATATCTCAGGTAACCTGTGGAATTCAACCCGCGAGG
>DUVO01000185.1 GCA_012841005.1 Bacillota bacterium
CAGGCTTCACCCTGCCGCCCTGGAAGGTTACGGGGTGGGCATCGAACAGGTTATCCAGACTTTAGCGGCAGAAAACCTCACCCTTCCTGGTGGAACTGTCCAGGAGGGGGCGGAGGAGCTGCTCCTGAGGACCACCGGTGAATTTCGCTCTGTGGAAGAGATAGGCGAGGTAAACATAATGACCCCGACCGGGGTGCCCATAAAGGTCAAGGATCTGGGGACCGTGACCGACACTTATTCTGAGGCAGACCAGGTTGCTTACCTCAATGGCCGGCCGGCCGTCGGCCTCTTGATCCAGAAACAGACGGGGGCCAACACGGCCCGGGTCGGACAGAGTATCAAGAGGGAATTGGAAAACTTGCGCTCCCTGCATCAAGAGCTGGAGTATACCTATATCCTGGATCAATCGGAATTTATCGAACTGAGTCTTGCCAGCATGACCAAAAATGCCCTGGGAGGGGCGCTGCTGGCAGTTCTGATCCTGCTCCTTTTCCTGCGCAATTTCCGGTCTACCCTGGTTATTGCCATTGTTATTCCCATTTCCATAATCAGCACCTTTATCCTGGTCCACTTTGCGGGCCTGACCCTGAATCTCATGACCCTGGGGGGTATGGCCCTGGGGGTGGGGATGCTGGTGGACAACGCCATCGTGGTCCTGGAAAACATTTTCCGCCTGCGGGAAGAGGGCAAGAGCCCCCTGGAGGCGGCTCGCCTGGGGGCGGCCGAGGTGGCCATGGCGGTGACGGCATCGACCCTGACCACTGTGGCGGTATTCCTCCCCATAGTCTATGTGGAAGGCATGATCACTGAGATCTTCAAGCAGTTGGCCCTGACGGTTACCTTTTCCCTCCTGGCTTCCCTGGTGGTATCCCTGACCTTGACGCCCCTCCTTTCTTCCCGGCTGCTGGTGGTGGAGGTTAATAACAACAACCACGGGAAGGGAGGCATTCTAAAGCGGTATTCCCATCTTTTTGGCCAAAAGCTGGAGCAACTGGATAATGCCTACGGGCGGGCCCTTTCCTGGTGTCTGGGCAACAGGAAAAGGGTGCTGGGGACGGCAGTGGTCCTTTTTATCCTGAGCCTCGTCCTGGTACCCTTTGTGGGGGCGGAATTCCTGCCGGCTACCGATGAGGGCCGGCTCAGCATTGCCGTCCGCCTCCCTGTGGGCAGTACCCTGGAGGCCACGGAGGCGGTGGCGGAAAGGGTGGCCCGGACAGCGGCCGGGCTTCCCCAGGTGCAGGATGTCTATTACACCATCGGCGGCAGCGGTGGGATGGGAATGGACGGCAGTGGGGGAATGGGCGGTGGCCCGGAACAGGCCACTATTGATATCACCCTGGTTCCTGCCGGCCAGAGGGAATTGAGCACCGCCGAGGTTGCGGAAGAACTGCGGAAGCTCTTCCGGGATATCCCCGGGGCGGAAATAACCGTTGCCGCCCAGAGTATGATCATGGTGGGCAGTGGCGGTGCAGTGAATATTGTCATCAAGGGGGATGATCTGGAGCTTCTGGAGGAACTGTCGGAAAATATTGTAGCAGTGATTGAAAATATTCCGGGGGTGCGGGATCCCGACACCAGCCTGCGGGAGGGACGGCCGGAACTGCAGGTAAGGCCCCGGCGCCAGCGCCTGGCCGCCCTGGGTTTAACCACCGGGCAGGTGGCCAATGCCATTGATACCGCCCTCCAGGGGCGGGTGGCGACCCGGCTGCGGGTGGCGGGGGAAGAGATCGAGATCCGTGTCCGCCTCGCCGGGGATCAGACAAGGCAGGACCTGGAACGTCTGGTTCTTACCTCGCCCCTGGGTATGAAGCTCACCCTGGCCGATGTGGCCGATTTTGTCTATGATGTGAGCCCCCGGAGCATCTACCGGGAGGATCAGGTGCGGTTGGTGACGGTAACGGCTGATATCAGTGGGCGGGATTTGGGCAGCGTCATGGGAGATATCCAGAGCCGGGTGGCACGCATCCCCCTGCCGGAAGGGTATTTCATCGAATATGGGGGCGAGTACGAGGAGATGGCCTCGGCCTTCGGCGGCCTGGCCCTGGCTGGAGTACTGGGAGTTGTCCTGGTCTATGCCATCATGGCGGCCCAGTTTGAATCCCTCCTCCACCCCTTTACCATCATGTTCTCGGTGCCCTTTGCCATCACCGGGGCGGTCCTGGGGCTCTTTGTGACGGGACGGACCCTCAATGTCACATCGGCCATCAGCGGGGTGATGCTGGCCGGGATCGTGGTCAACAATGCCATCGTCCTGGTGGATTATATCAACACACTAAGGGGACGGGGATTGACCCTGGAAACAGCCGTGGTCACGGCGGGCCGGACCCGCCTCCGGCCCATTCTGATGACCACTTTGACTACCATTTTGGCCATGTTCCCCCTGGCCCTGGGAATTGGCGAGGGGGCGGAGCTCCAGGCCCCTCTGGCCACGGTGGTTATGTGCGGACTTACGGTGTCTACCCTGCTGACCCTTTTTATTGTCCCCACCATTTACACCATTGTAGATGGGTTCAGTTTCAGACCCCGGTTTAGCATCAGGAAGCTGTTTTCCAGGGCCAAGGCCTCCAACTAAAATCCAGGGGCACCTCCGCAGAGGTGCCCCTGATTCAAGGGTGGGGTATTAACCCCACTTATTTTTTGCTATATGGGCGGCAATTTCGGCCTTGATCATCTGCTGCAGGATCCCGCCTTCTTTTCCCAGGCGGTCGAAGATGGCGACGCAGTTTGGATCCAGGTTATCTTCCTTCCCCTGGGCGGCAATTTCCTGGGCCTGGTCCAGAAGGGAATAGAGCTCTGCTAAAAGCAGGTTGGTGAAACGGGAACGTTCGATGAGTTCCCGGGTTTTTTCTTCAATTTTTGTGAACTTGTCCCTGGAGGCCCCACACTTGGGACATTTTTCCGGGGCTTCCCCGCCCGTATGGATATACCCGCATACTGTACAGCGCCACATTGTTATTCACCTCTAGTAGTTTTCGGCCAACAGCTCGTAGAAGGCCTGGGGATGGGCGCAGGCGGGGCAGACCTTGGGGGCTTCCTTGCCGGTGTGGATATAACCACAGTTGCGGCAGTGCCATTTTACCACTTCGTCCCGCTTGAAGATCTTGCCTTCCTCCAGGTTTTTGAGCAGGGCCTGGTACCGTTTTTCGTGTTCTTCCTCGACCTCTCCCACCTCGCGGAAGAAGTCGGCAATTTCGTCAAACCCTTCTTCCCTGGCTTCTTCTTCGAACTTCTTGTACATTTCGGTCCACTCGTAGTTTTCTCCCTCTGCGGAGGCCTTGAGGTTGGCGGCCGTATCGCCGATTAAACCGAGAAACTTGGCCCACATCTTGGCGTGTTCCTTTTCGTTGTCGGCTGTTTCGGCGAAAATGGCGGCAATCTGTTCATACCCTGCCCTCTTGGCCACACTGGCGAAGAAGGTGTACTTGTTCCGGGCCATGGATTCGCCGGCAAAGGCCTCCTTCAGGTTCTTTTCGGTACGGGTTCCCTTGAGTTCTTTCAATTTGACAACCTCCCCTAAACAGTAATTATTATCACTATTGTTAGTTTAGCATATGCAATTCCCCTTTGCAACCCCTTTTAGAAACCTTTTTCTCCCAGTTCTTATTTTGCAAGGGTAAGATCAGTAGTCTTGCTGTAATTGTACCTACTGCATTACTTCCTTGATATGCTGCAGAGGAGATGCCCATGCGGCTTTTCTGTATCAGCAGAGGGATGAAAATTAACGGGGCCGTAAGCCCATACGACCTTCATACTGCTAGTTGCCGGAAGTACCCCTTCACAGCAGGAGACAGACAGGCCTACTGAACGAGCTCGGCTCCTTCGGGCAGCGACACAACTCGCCCTTATGGGCTCAAACATGGTGTCGCCGCTTCTCCTCCCTCCGCTTCGCTCTGGACAGGCACTCGCCTGCGCTCTCTTTATCTAGTTGTCTCAATGCTGTTTTCGGGGTACTTCCGGCACCCGATACCCGACTACCCACTACCGACAACTGCTTTTGCCGTTCGTTGTACCAGAAGTGTTGTCCTTATAATCGTCAAGTAAAGAAAGACCTTTTGTATATAGAAGGATAACCTGGATCAGAACATTTTATGAGTAGTGGAAGGGGGGATTTGCGGGCTGATGCTTGGGAAAGGCCCCGCAGTGACCTTGACTTGCTAATGGGGCAGACAACCCCGGAAGAAGGAGGAGGAAAATAGAAGAGGAAGGTCGAATTTTCCCATTATTTAAGGGGAGTAAAGAGG
>DUVO01000144.1 GCA_012841005.1 Bacillota bacterium
AATACCACCAGGGCTTCTCCCAGGGCGTGGATGGGAGCGGTAGCCAGCAGCACCAATTGATAAGAGCGACCTTGCTTCAGCATCAGGGCCCCGACAACCCCAAAGAGCATGTGCACCGCCGCCCGGGCAGCGATCACCGGCCCTGAAATCAGCAGGAACCCCAACGCCGAACCCGCCCCCACGAAAAGGGCCACAAGGGGGTTAACAAGCATAGCAACCATGACCGGTACATGGGAAGCCAGGGTAGCCGAGAAAGGCGGAATCAAAACCCTGAGATAGGTGCCGAAGGCAATAGGGATAAGAAGGGAAAAGGCAATAAGTAAGGCCCCGTAAACAAGATCCCTGGTCCTCAATTCTTTGACCTTCCTTCGTTTTACTTTATCTAATTATATGTCCTGACAGGTGTCTTGTCAACCGGTGTTCATTCCCCTTCTCCCAGGAGGAACCCCAGGTCACGGAGCCTGCCTTCGACCTTGGGAAACAATGCCGGGGCATCGGCCTCAATGGTATGGAGGTGAACCCCGCCGGTCAGGGTCGATAACAGCATGGCTTCCTGGTTTTTATAACGCTCGATAAATTCCTCTACGTCGGCCTCGGTTTGCAATAATAATAGTCCTCTGATTTCTCCATACAGGGGGTGTTCTACAATCACGTCCACAACCCGGCAGCCCCCCTGAACAATAGCAAGTAATTCGGCCCGGGTCTCTTCAGGAGTATGGCAACAGGCAATCCGGCGGGTAACTGTAGACCTGTTCCGGGCTTGTACAAAAATATACCCCTGGGCGGTAGCCACAATATCTAAACCCCGGGCGCGGAGAAGGGCAATATCCTGCACAATCACTTGCCTGCTCACGCCAAAATGCCGGGCTAAGTAGCTGCCCGTCACAGGTTTTTTGCTCTTGGCCAACAGGGATAGTATTTCTTCCCGGCGTTGACTGCCCATGCATCATTCCCCCCAATGGTTAAAAATTCTATCTAATATGAGTTTCCGCACCAGCCAACAACATAAAATCCTCTAGGATTGTAAGAAAACCAGACGGCTCCCTTGTACCACCGGATGACGGGAAACTAAAGCGTTCTAACGTGATTACTACTTTCCCAAAACTCTGTTTTTATGATTCCGAACACTACAGGGCGTTCCCTACCCATCACACTTCTCGTAGGGGCAACTTTCTGCCGCCCGTTTTATGGCAACAGGCTGCTGCAGGTCGCCCCCCCTTTTTGCCGAACGACGGATCGACAGATCCCGCATAACAAGGGATGCACCCACCACTACCACTGGAGCAAGCGCCGCTCGCCTTCCAGCTGTCTTATCTCAGTAACATCCTGGACTAATTCCAAGACGCCCTTGTAGGTGCCCTTTTGGTCTCGTACGGCAAAATAGCGGATATAAATAAACCGACCCCCCGTTTCCAGCCAGAAATCGGCCATGTCTTTCTTACCCTCTTTAAAGGCAGTAATGATTCTATTTACCACATCGACACTGGCCGACGGGTGACAATTCTGTATAATCCCCGGGCTGCGAGGGAAGATCCTCTCCTTCCCCTGGGAGTAATAACGGACCTTATCATTTTCATCGACAAAGGAGATATCCAGGGGCAGGTGGGTTAAGAGGAGGTTGAGCTGTCCCGGGGTCAAGACACCGGTGTCCAGCTTAAGCTGCTCCTTTCCTTCCTCGCTCCCCGCACCCTTTTCAGGTCCGCCATCACCTCTGCCGAGGGCTGCCAGCCTTCTCCCGGGGTTACCAGGGCATAGCCGATGCTCAATTCCCTTCCTTTATTTCGGCCCATTCCCTTTCGGAGAGGGTTTCCAAGGCCATGGGGAATAAGATTTTTTCTTCTTTGTAGAACATATCAGACATGGCCTCAACCAGCAGCTTGCCCTCAGCCACTACCCCATCCTTGTCCCTGGCAGTCAGGGCATTGTGCACCTTTTTGAAGAGGGCTCTGATATCATCATGGGTTGCCCACATGACCTTGGGCGGTCCAGTGATGCCATGCTTCTCCAAATAGGGAAAGAACTGTAATTCTTTCCGCAGGTAATGGTTTTCTACCTCCTGGAGCCTTTTTAGTGTCCATTCCAGCTTCCCCCACTCCACCTCCTTCTCCCCTTCCAGAGCGGACAGGAGAACCTCCATCTCGGCCACGACCTGCCGCAGGGCATCGTTTTCCAGGCGGAAGGTATGTACAGGATGGCCGGGCATAGAGGCGGGTTCGACCCTCTGATCGAGAGCGTCTTTGAAAACGGCCACATGCACGTCACACAATCGTTTTACCTCTTCATCGGGCATACCTTCCTTTATCAACTGCTCTTCCATTTCGGCAATTTCACTAGGATTAACGTCCCGGAGCAAACTGGCAAACCTTTCTTTCAGTTCCCCGGGATCCCCCCGGCATGGAGAACCTTGATAATCCCTTTTAGGAGTTCCATCCTCTTTTCCCTTCCCGTTATCAGTTCCGACATGTATAATACCCCCTTTTCTTTTCCGGTAGATTTTCGGAAACTCCCAGTCCCCAAGTATAAACGGTTCCACTCCATCACCTCGGTAGTACCCCTGGGGGGAGCTGCGGCCCCTTCCGGCCGTGACAATACTTATCCTGGGGGATTCTGTCCCGGTCACAGCTTTTCCTTTGCCTTCGGCTCCGGACAAGTCCTCCCCGCCTGCCCTCTCTTGCCTGCGCCTCTCCAAGGGTTGTGGGGTGTTACCAGACCTTTACTTCCCGGGAATCTACTTCCGTGTCTAGTATATACGGCCGAATTAATCATCATTCACTATGAAGGAGTACAATACTAAACTATACCATCCCTTTTAGGCATCCTTCCTTTTGCCGGTAATCGAAGTAAGGCAACCGGGTCAACCAAACACAATATACCCAAATATACCCAAAAACCCAGATGAGAAAAGGGAAGCAGTTTTAATTTCCCTGCTTCCCCATCACGTTTACTATCACCTCGGCCACGCCATAGGGCCTTAACCCGATGGCATCGGCCGTCCCCCGGGAGAGATCTATTATCCGGCCGGGCACGTGGGGTCCCCGGTCATTGATTCGAACCACTGCTTCCTTCCCCGTGGGGGGAAAGTGCACCTTGACATAGGTACCAAAGGGCAACTCGGGATGGGCTGCCGTCAGTTCATCCTGTTTAAATACCTCGCCGCTGGCCGTACGCCGGCCCTGGAATTCAGAACCGTACCAGGACGCCATTCCCCTTTCTTCATAAACCACTGTCACTTCATCCTTCATGGCGGCAAAGACCTTCTCATCTATTCCGGGTACCTGAAGCAAATCCTCAATTTTCCAAAATGGCCCATTTAGTTCCCGGTACTCTGCTATAGCCTGGGCTAGCCTCTCATCCACCCCTGTCACTTCTTGCAATTTTTGGGGAGATGCTGAATTTATACTGATTTTTTCCCCGGACGGTTTTTCCTCCGTCCCTACAGCAGATTCGCCAGGAAAGAATACCGACAAATCCCCCGGGGATGCAGTGTCCCAGAAAACCGTCCTGGAAGCACCATCCCAGGCCAGGTCACCGCCCAAAGATTCGGCAATTAGGCGAATGGGAACATAAGTGCACCCGGCAATAACCTTTACCGGGACATCAAGCTCCCTTTCCTCACCATTCACAATTGGTTCGGTGCTGTCCAGGGGAATGATCAGCTCAAAATCTCCCCAGCGGCCAATTACCTCCCGCTCTTTACCATCCCAGATAACTTCACCACCCAAAGCTTCCAAAAAGGACCTTACGGGTGCGAGGACACGCCCTTCTTCAACAAGGGCGGGTGGTTCCAGGTCAAGTTCTTCGCCATCCAGTATTACTTTCACCTCTTCCGAGCAGGCCTGAACCGGAACGGAAAGCATGAGAATTATGAGCAGCACATGAAGCAAAATCCTGGCCATACTCTCCTCCTCCTTTAGCGGCGCCCCAATAAGGGCAAGACCGGGTTTTTTTATGCGCCCAGGGCAGGTATGGCATCGTTACAAAGGCCGATGAAGTACACTATTCTACACAAAAGGGAAAAAACCTGCTTGCTTATGGTAAAAGCCTCGCAGGCCTGATTTTGAATACTACGAAGATCCTGTTTTTCTCTCAACACCAGCGGGTACGTTCCATAAAAAAAAGCAGGCCGGTTAGCCTGCAAGAAATATGAAGGTTGTGACCCTTTAATTGTAACTGAAGGTCACCTGAACCCTGGTGGTGAGCTGGATTTGACCGGGTTCGATGGGTGTGACGGCACCGGCCATATCGGCGGCGGCAGCCTTTTCCAACCGCAGGGGTTCAAAACCGGCGCTGCCGCTTTCTTCAATAGCTATGATCCCGGTGATACTGCCCCCCGCAGATCCGGCCAGGACTTCCGCCTTGGTGCGGGCATGTTTTACCGCCAGGGCCAATGCTTCCCTTTCGAGCTTTTCCGTATCCCGAATACTGAAGGAAATTCCCGACACTACATTGGCCCCCGCCGTTACCGTACTGTCAATTAGTTTGCCCAGGTTTTCCAGATCGGTGGTTTCGACCCGGACACTGTTGCTGACCCGGTACCCCACCAAGCGGCGTGCTTCCCAGTTCCCTTCCCGGACATATTCGTAGTTGGGATAGAGACTAAAACCGGAAGTACGAATTGCAGCTTCAGGGATGCCCTGCCCTTTTAGGGCATTGAGGACCTGATTCATTTTGGCAGCATTGGCCCGCAGTGCTTCCTGGGCGGTAGCTGCCTCTGTGTCAACACCAAAGGTAACATTGGCTTGATCTGGTGCTGCAGAAACCTGGGCCTCACCGTAGGTGGTAATAGTCCTGGCTGCCTCAGCGGCCTGAGCCTGCACGGGAACCACTATTGCAACTGCCACCAAGAGGATTAACACAAACCCGATCTTACTTAATTTTTGCCTCAACTGTATCCCTCCCTAAAATTGTAAAGTTTGTTAGTATAGACGCCGATTAGGGGAAAAAGTTTCTAAATTACCCGGATTTATAGGAGGGATACCCTTTCGCATGATTTAAATTGCCTTTGCGGATATTCACTGCCGCTGGATGTTAATCCCCCTAATCGCCAGTTGTTCAGGCAAGTTTATCTATTATCTTGATTATCTCAGCAATTTTCTGCTCCTTGGCCTCCTGGTCACCGGAAGTAAAGGCCTCCATTACACAGTGTTTCAAATGGGCATCCAGGACTTCTTTATTGATGTTTTTCAAAATCCCCATGGAGGCCAGGAGCTGATTGGAGATGTCGATACAATAGCGGTTCTCTTCCACCATTTTAATAAGCCCCGCAATCTGTCCCTGCACGGTCCGCAGTTTTTTTAATATAAGCTCCCTATCTGCCCTCATCTTTTATGCCTTCTCTATAGCGACCACTTCATAACCTGCTTCTTCTACCACCTGTTTCAATATTTCATCGGACACATCCTTTGCCAGTGTAACCCGGGCAGAATTCTCCGCTAAATCTACCTCGGCCTGAACACCCTCCAGGGCGTTCAATACCTTTTCCACGCGCATCTTACAATGGTTACAGGACATCCCCTCAATTTTTATTACCTTTTCCATTTCAACCCCTCCATTGTTGTTATAGATTTGAGCCGGCGTTACCCTTGTTCTCGTTTCCTCTCTCCTCTCCCCTTCACCGGCAGGGGAAGTCTTGGCCACTGACGGCTGAAAGCGGCGCAGCCGTAAAGAATTTGTAACGACAAAGAAGGAACTCAAACTCATGGCCGCTGCCCCCATCATCGGCATCAGCCTTATGCCAAAAGCTGGGTAGAAAAGCCCCGCAGCCAGGGGAATACCTAAACTGTTATAGAAAAAAGCCCAGAAAAGGTTCTGTTTGATGTTTCTAATCGTTGCCCGGGACAATTCTATGGCTCCCACAGCATCCATTAAATCATTCTTGACCAAAACAACATCAGCCGCCTCGATGGCCACATCGGTTCCGGCCCCGATAGCTATCCCCACATCGGCCCTGGCCAGGGCCGGGGCATCGTTGATCCCGTCACCGATCATGGCAACCCTTCGTCCCCCCTGCTGCAGCTCCCGGATCTTTTCCTCCTTTTCCTGGGGCAGTACTTCGGCGATGACTTCATCAATGCCCAGGTGGGAACGGACAGCTTCCGCTGTCTTTTGGTTATCCCCCGTCAGCATCACCACCTTAATACCCATTTCTTTAAACCTTTCCACTGCCTGCCGGCTGGTAGGTTTGGGTACATCGGACACCGCAATAACCCCCAACAGGGACTGGTCTTGGGCAAAGTAGAGGGGAGTTTTCCCTTCCCGGGAAAAACGCTCCACCCATTCGGCTACAGCCTCGGTGGCAACCCCCTTTTTGTTGATATACTTCTCATTGCCCGCCGCATACAAGACACCATCTATATATCCTTCCACTCCCTTGCCTGCGACGGCTTTAAACCCCGTTATTTCCTTTTCTGGGATATTCCTTTCGCCGGCATAGGTCATAATGGCCATGGCCAGAGGATGTTCGGAGTTCTTTTCCAGGGCCCGGGCGATGGCCAGGAATTCTTCCTCAGAACTGGCGGAGAAAAGGACCAGATCCGTTACCCGGGGTTTTCCTTCTGTCAGGGTTCCGGTCTTGTCCAGGACAATAGTATGCACCTGATGCAATATCTCCAGGGCTTCGGCAGATTTTACCAGTATGCCCTTTTCCGCCCCCCTCCCTGTACCGACCATAATGGCGACGGGGGTCGCCAGGCCCAGGGCACAAGGGCAAGAAATAACCAGCACTGTTATACCCATGGATAAAGCAAACTCAAAGCTGGCCCCGGCAATGAGCCACCCTGCCGTTGCCACTACCGCTATGGCAATCACTATGGGGACAAAAACGGCACTAATTTTATCCGCCAACCTGGCAATGGGAGCTTTGGTGGCACTGGCATCTTCCACCAGGGCGATTATTTTGGCCAGGGTGGTATCGGCACCGACATGGGTAGCCCTGAACTTAAAGGCCCCTCCCTGGTTGATGGTAGCAGTGCTTACCCGGTCCCCCACCTGCTTTTCGACAGGTATGCTCTCACCGGTTAAGGCAGATTCATCGACAAAGGAGTGCCCCTCGATTACCACCCCATCAACGGGCAGGGAATCCCCCGGTTTTATGCTGATAATATCCCCTACCTCTACCAATTCCACGGGAATAAGCTCTTCCGCACCGTTTCTCACTACCCGGGCCATCTTTGGCGCCAGATCCAGCAACCTTTTTATCGCCTCAGAAGTCTTCCCCTTGGAACGGGCCTCCAGGAATTTCCCCACAGTAATAAGGGTGAGGATCATAGCTGCCGATTCAAAATAGAGATCATGGTGGTATCTATACACCAATTCCCAGTCCCCGACGCCCAAACCATGGCTCATGCGGAATATCGCCAGGATGCCGTAGAAGAGGGCCGCCCCAGAGCCGATGGCAATCAAAGAATCCATATTGGGCTGTCCCTTAAAAAGGGTTTTAAAACCTACGGTAAAAAATTTGCGGTTGATAAAAACTACGGGAATGGACAGTAAAAACTGAAGAAAAGCAAAGGAAACGGCATTTTCCCTGCCCGTTACAAAGGCCGGCAGCGGCCAATTGAACATAGCACCCATTGATATATACATCAAGGGTATCATAAAGAGAAGGGACACCGCCAAACGCTGCCTCATTTCTTCTGCTTCCCCAAGCAGCGGGTTTTCAGCTGAATCTGCCCCGGCAGCCGCTTTTGCCCCCGGATCTGACTTTAATGCAGCCCCGTATCCGGCCCCGGCTACAGCCTCTATTATCTCGGCCGCGGAAACCTGTCTTTCATCGTAGGTCACCCTCATACTGTTGGTCAATAAATTGACGGTTACCGATTCCACCCCGGGTACCCTTTTTACACTGCGCTCCACAGCAGCCGAACAGGCCGCACAGGTCATACCGGTTATGTCATATTTTTCTGTAGCCATTACCCATCTTTACCACCTAGTACCCCCACCGGGTATATGTGTTGTGATCATACAATTATTTTCCCCTTCTGTCAATAGTATAATAATTTTTTTGTAGTTATTCTGTGATAATGTCATGTTGAATTTATTCTGATAAAATGTCACCTATGAGAGAGGAGATATTCAACATGACACCAATGGAGATGACCAGGTTAAGGGTGATTAACCAAGTCATC